>JACMLV010000132.1 GCA_014379395.1 Burkholderiaceae bacterium | reverse complement strand
GCGCGCCGGCGGTAGCGCCGCGCGGCGATCCACAGCAGCACCGCGCCGACGACAAAAGCGAGCTGGCCGCAGGCCAGCCACAGCACCGAGTGCGACAGGAACGGCGCGATCACGCCCGCCACCACGGCGGCCAAGAACGTCATCGCGAACGACTGGCAGGACGCCACCGTGCCGCGGATGTGCGGGAACAGGTCCATCGCCAGCAGTGTCGCGCCGGGCGCCACCATCGACATGCCGAAGGTGTAGAAGAACATCGGCGCCACGCTCCACGGCAGCGCCGGCGGCCGCAACAGGTGGTAGCCGACGTTGAAGCTGGCCGCCCCCAGCAGGAAGCAAAAGCCGATCATGATCTGGCGCGCCACCGGCACCTTGCCGGCGATGCGGTTGGCCGCCAGCGCGCCGCAAAAGATCCCGCTCACCGACGGAATGAACAGCCAGCCGAATTGGTCCGGCCCGAGGTGCAGGTGCACCGGCAGCATCACCGGCGCGGCCGAGATGAACAGGAACAGGCCGGCGAAGTTGAAGGCGACCAGGCCGGCCTTCATGTGGAACAGCGGCGAGCGGAAGATCTCGCCGTAGCTCTTGGCCAGGAAGCGCGGATTGAACGGGTGGCGCTTCTCTGGCGGCAGCGTCTCCGGCAGCCGCTTCCAGCACACCCACAGCAAGAGCGCCGTGTAGGCGAACAGGAACAGGAAGATCGAGCGCCAGTCGAGCAGCTTGACGATCCAGCCGCCCAGGATCGGGGCAATGGCCGGCGCGATCGAGAAGATCATCGTCACCAGGGACAGCAGGCGCGCCGCCGCCGCGTCCGAATACAGGTCGCGGATGATGGCGCGCCCGATCACCACCCCGGCCCCGCCCGACAAGCCCTGGAGCACGCGGAAGGCCCACAGGTATTGCACCGAGTGCGAGGCGGCGCAGCCGAGCGTGGCGATGCCGAACAGGACCAGCGCGCCGAGGATCAGGTTGCGCCGCCCGAAGGCGTCCGACAGCGCGCCGTGCCACAGCACCATCACCGCGAACGACAGCATGTACAAGGTCAGCGACTGCTGCACCTCGATCGCGCTGGCGCCCAGCGAGGCCTGGATCGCCGGGAAGGCCGGCAGGTAGGTGTCGACCGCGAACGGCCCGAGCATCGACAGCCCGGCCAGCAGCACCGCCAGCGCGCTCGCGCCGAGCGGCTTCATGTGGCTCGGCTGCGCGGCCGGCGCCGGAGTCGGATCGGGCGCGGCCGGAGGCATCGACAGCATGGGCCTACACCGTTTTCGGCTTGGCCTCTTCGCGCCGGTTGTAGCCGGCCACCATGTCGAAGCGGAACAGGCGGCATTCCAGCGCGCCGTTGAAGAACGGCGTCTTGCGCGCTTCCTTCAAGCGCAGCTGGCGCGGCAGGCCGAGGTCGGCGGTGAACAGGAACACGGTCCAGCCGGCGAAGCGCTGCTTGAGCGTGGTGCCCAGCGCCGAGTAGAACGCGGTCGACATCTCGTCTTCCGGCATGGTGCTGTCGCCGCGCACGCCGATCCGCTCGCCGTACGGCGGGTTGGTCAGCAGGATGCCCGGCGTCTCGCTCGGCGCCTTCACCTCCTGCGCCTCGATCTGCTTGAGCGGGACATCGAACTGGATGCCGGCGCAGCGCAGGTTGTGGCGCGTCATGGCGACCATGTCGCCCGAGATGTCGCTGCCGAAGATGGTCGGCTCGGTCGGCAATGGGTTCGGGCGGATCGAGTTCTTCAGCGCCGCCCAAGGGGCCGGCTCGAAGCTCTTGAAGTTCTCGAAGGCGAAGCGGCGGCGCGCGCCGGGCGGGATACCCTGCAACATTTGCGCCGCCTCGGCCAGGATGGTGCCGGAGCCGCACATCGGGTCGAACAGCACCATGCCCGGCTTCCAGCCGGACACCCGCAACAGGCCGGCGGCCAAGTTCTCGCGCAGCGGCGCGTCGCCCGTCTCCTCGCGCCAGCCGCGCTTGAACAACGCCTCGCCGGAGGTGTCGAGGTAGAGCGTGAAGTTGCGCGCGTCGAGGAAGCCGACGATGCGCATGTCGGGCGTCTTGGTGTTGACCGACGGGCGCTCGTTGAACTGGTCGCGGAAGCGGTCGCAGATCGCGTCCTTGATCTTCAGGGTCGTGAATTCCAGGCTGCGCAGCGGCGACTTGACGGCGGTGACGTCGACCCGGATCGTGTGCTCGACGCCGAACCAGTCTTCCCACGGCTGCGCCAGGGCCAGGTCGTAGATATCGTTTTCATTCTTGTAGCCGGCGTGCGCCATGCGCATCAGCACGCGCGAGGCGATGCGCGAATGCAGGTTGATGCGGTAGGCGTCGAGCATGTGGCCGGAGCAGTGCACGCCACCCGGCACCTGGTTGTGGACCTTCATCGACGAGCTGTTTTGGGCGATCTCGCCGAGTTCTTCGGCCAGCGCCGCTTCCATGCCGCGCGGGCATGGGCAAAAATAGGAAGCCATGGGTGTACCTTTTATCCGTTGAATTACAAAAATCGATTACTGCAAAACTTGATGCGCTTGGGTGAAAAATTCGGGCCGCGGTCTAATTCCCCGGCCAACTACCTGGCGAACGCGCGTTCGAGGAAGTCGAGCCGGTCCTGGCCCCAGTAGCCCTCGCCGTCGTAGATGTACCACGGCGCGCCGAACACGCTGGCGGCGTTGGCCGCGTCGGTGTTGCGCTCGTACTCGGCCTGCACGCTGGCGGTGGCGGCGCTCTTGAGCAGCATGCGGCCGTCGAGCTCGCAGCCGTTGGCGATCTGGATCAGCGTCTCGTCGTCGCCGATGTTGCGCTCCTCGGCCCACAGCGCGGCCATGACCGCCTGCGCCAGCCCGAGCGCGGCGTTGGCGCCGAGCGCCAGCCGGGTCGCGATGATCAGCTTGGCCGCCGCGTCGGGCGAGACCGGAAAGAACTTCGGCGCCGGGTTCAGCGGAATCTGCAAAAATGCCGACCAGCGCGCCAACTCCGTCAGGCGATAGGCCTGGCGCTGCGGCGGACGCTTGGCCAGCGGCAGGCCACCCGACATGCTGAACACCTTGCCCAGGTCGAACGGACGCGGCTCGATCTGCACGCCGTGCCGCTCGGCGGCGGCGATCAGGCGCGCGTGGCCCAGATACGCCCAGGGCGAATGCGGCGCGAGAAAATACTGGCAGACCTTGCTCATGGCGCGTCCATTCTCTATTTCAGAAGGGTTTGACGACGACCAGCACGACGATCGCCAGCAGCAGCAGCACCGGCACCTCGTTAAACCAGCGGAACCAGACGTGGCTGCGCAGGTTGTCGCCGTTCTCGAACTTTTTCAGGATGCGCTTGCAGGCGTGGTGGTAGCCGACCACCAGCAGCACCAGCGCCAGCTTGGCGTGCAGCCAGCCCGGCATCTTGATGCCGTAGGCGCCGAACTGCATCCACCACAAGATCACGCCGAACGCCAGCGCGGGCAGCGCCAGGATGTTCATGAAGCGGTACAGCTTGCGCGCCATCAGCAGCAGGCGCTCGGTGGCGATGGTTTCCGTCTCATGCGCCAGATTGACGAAGATGCGCGGCAGGTAGAACAGCCCGGCGAACCAGGATGTGACGAAGACGATGTGCAGCGCTTTAATCCAGAGCATGGCGATCCCGTGGTTATTGGCGCACTTCGCCGTGGCCGAAGACGATGTATTTCAGCGACGTCAGCCCTTCCAGGCCGACCGGGCCGCGCGCGTGCAGCTTGTCGTTCGAGATGCCGATCTCGGCGCCCAGGCCGTATTCGAAGCCGTCGGCGAAGCGGGTCGAGGCGTTCACCATCACCGAGGCCGAATCGACCTCGCGCAGGAAGCGCATGGCGGCGCTGTAGTCCTCGGTGACGATCGCCTCGGTGTGCTTGGACGAATAGGCGCTGATGTGGTCCATCGCCTCGTCGATGCCGGCCACCACCTTGACGGCCAGGATCGGCGCCAGGTATTCGGTCTGCCAGTCGGCCTCGGCCACCGGCGTCAGGTGCGGATAGCCGGCCAGGATCGCCAGCGCCTCGGGGTCGGCGCGCAGCTCGACTTTTTCGCTCAGGTAGAGCGCGGCCAGCTTGGGCAGGATCTGCGCCGCGACCGAGCGCGCCACCAGCAGCGTCTCCATCGTGTTGCAGGTGCCGTAGCGGTGGCACTTGGCGTTGAAGGCGATCGGCAGCGCTTTTTCGAAGTCGGCCTTGTCGTCGATGTAGACGTGGCAGATGCCGTCGAGGTGCTTGATCATCGGCACGGTCGACTCTTCCATCAGGCGCGCGATCAGGCCCTTGCCGCCGCGCGGCACGATCACGTCGACGTACTGCGGCATCGTGATCAGGGCGCCGACGGCGGCGCGGTCGGTGGTGTCGATCACCTGCACCGCGTCCGGCGGCAGGCCGGCGCCGGCCAGGCCTTCCTTGACCAGCTTGGCCAGCGCGCGGTTGCAATTGATCGCCTCGGAGCCGCCGCGCAGGATGGTCGCGTTGCCGCTCTTGATGCACAGGCCGGCCGCGTCAACCGTCACGTTCGGACGGGCTTCATAGATGATGCCGATCACGCCCAGCGGCACGCGCATCTGGCCGACCTGGATGCCGGTCGGGCGGAATTTCATGTTCGAGATCTCGCCGATCGGATCGGCCAGCGCGACGATCTGGCGCAGGCCCTCGACCATCGTCGCGATCGCCTTGTCCGACAGCGTCAGGCGGTCCAGCATGGCCGGCTCGAGGCCGTTGGCGCGCGCCGCGTCCAGGTCGAGCTGGTTGGCCGCGCGCAGCAGTTCGACTCCAACAACCAAAACGAATCGCGCCGCGCGTTCCGCCTCGTCAACGCGAGCCTCGGCTACACGTGGGGCGCGTGGACGGTGAGCGTGTGGGGCCGCAACGTTTTCAACGAGCGCCACGACAAGCGCGTCTTCTTCTTCGGCAACGAGGACCCGGACTACACGCCGGCCCGCTACGAAGACCGCGCCGACCCGCGGCAGATCGGTGTGACGGCGAATTTCCGTTTCTAGACCAGGCCGAAATTCCGTCGCGTGGTGCCGTTCTGGAGCAGATCGCCATCGCGGTAAAAT
>JACMLV010000131.1 GCA_014379395.1 Burkholderiaceae bacterium | reverse complement strand
GCGCGATCGGCGCGCCGGTGGCGTGCGCGGTGCGCAGCAGGACGGCCGCGCTGTCACTGTCAAGCAGGTTCAAGGCGCCCATCATTTCACCAGCTTCCAGCGGTTGTTCTCGACCTTGATCAGCACGATCGCGCTGGCGTCGTAGCCGGCGTGGTCGGCGGCGCCCATCGTGTAGACGCCGCTCGCGCCGACCAGCTTGCTGGTCTTCTCGATGCCGTCGCGCACGGCGCCGCGGAATTCCGCCGTGCCCGGCTTGGCCTTGCCCTTTTGCGCGGCGACAATGCCGTTTTGCAGCAGCAGCCAGGCGTCCCAGGTGGCGCCGGCGAAGGTCGAGCGCGAATCGGCGCCGTTCTTGGCCTCGAACTCCTTGACGAAGGCGACCGAGTTCTTCTTCGACGGATGGCTCTCGGGCAGCTGCTCGGCGACCAGCACCGGGCCGACCGGGATCAGGGCGCCCTCGACGGCCTTGCCGCCGACCCGCAGGAAGTCCTTGCTGGTGACGCCGTGCGACTGGTAGATGCGGCCCTTGAAGCCGCGCTCGCGCAGCGTGATCTGCGGCATCGCGGCCGGGGTGCCGGAGGCGCCGACGAACACCACGTCGGGACGCGCCGCCATCACCTTCAGCACCTGCGCCTGCACGCTCGGATCGGAGCGGCCGTAGCGTTCGCTGGCCACGATCTTGAGCTTGCCGTCGGTGGCCTTGCTCAGCGCCTTGAGCAGCAATTCGCCCCAGGAGTCGGAGAAGCCGATAAAGCCGACCGTCTTCGCGCCCGACTCGACCATGTCGGCCACCAGGCGCTGCACCATCAGGTCGGCCGACGGCTCGGAGCGGAACACGAAGCCGCGCTTGTCGCCAGAGACGTCGAGCGGCGCGACCGAGATCATCGGCGTCTTTTCGGCGTTGGCGACGTCGGCCATCGCGACGGCGGTGCTGATCAGGTTCGGCCCGAGGATGGCGTCGACCTTTTCCTCGCTGATGAGCATGCGCACGTTCTTGACCGCGCTGGTCGGATCGGTGCCGTCGTCAAGCAGGATGTAGTTGATCTTCTGGCCGCCGACGCTGGCCGGCAGCATGGCGATGGCCTTCTTGGTCTCGGCGCCGAGCGCGGCGGCCGGGCCGGTCAGCGAGGCGATGACGCCGACCTTGATGTCGGCGAAGACCGGCGCGGCGGTCAGCGCGGCGATGGCGAGCAGGATCGATTTTTTGAGGTTCATTGCGTGTCTCCTAATTTGTCGTTATCGGTTGCGCGTTACTGCGGCAGGGCGCGGAACACGCCGTTCAGGTAAATCAGCGCTTCGCCGTCGTTGCGCTCGCGCGCGGCCAGCACTTCGCACAGGAAAGCGTGGTGGGTGCTTTCGTCGAACACCTTGATCACGCGGCAGTCGAAGTTGGCCAGCGCGCCCGCCAGCGCCGGCGCGCCGGTGGTCAACTGATCCCACTGGCCATAGCCATAGCGCTCGGCGCCGTGCACGCCCTCGACCATGTTGGCGAAGGCCTTGGCGACCTGCTCCTGGTCGGCGGCCAGCACGTTGACGCACAGCGCGCCGCTAGCCAGGATCACCGGGCTGGCGGCGATGTTCTTGTTGACGAACACCACCAGCCGCGGCGGGTCGGCGGTCACCGAGCACACCGCGGTGGCGGTCAGGCCGGCCTTCTCGTCGCCGTCGCGGGCCGTGATGATGGTCACGCCGACGGCGAAGTGGCGCATGCCGAAGCGGTGCTGGTCCGAACTGACGGTCGACAGCGCCGCCAGTTCCGGGTTGGCCTTCCAGTCCAGCAGCTGATTGATTTCCTTGCTCATGGCGGTTCCTGTTGCGTGTGTGATGAAAAGACCGGACGGCGTGCCGCCCGGGCAGTGGCCAACGCCGGCTTAGACCTTGACGCCGAACGGGTTCGCCGCCGGCAGCGGGTTGCCGAGCAGCTGGCCGCCCAACAGGTCGCCGATGTTGTCCTGGTTCTGCGTGATGTGGTTGGCGCCGACCAGGATGTCGCGCATCTGGCGCTGCATCGGGCTGCTCATCCAGACGCCGCGGGTCGAGGTCTTCTTGAAGATCATGTGGGCCGCGTCGAAGCACTCGCCGCCGGTGAACTGGTTGGTGGCGAAGTGGCGCACCCGCACATCGACCGGCACCAGC
Source organism: Burkholderiaceae bacterium (assembly GCA_014379395.1). Lineage (GTDB taxonomy): Bacteria > Pseudomonadota > Gammaproteobacteria > Burkholderiales > Burkholderiaceae_D > Janthinobacterium. The sequence goes on along the minus strand of JACMLV010000131.1, from coordinate 4,389 downwards.
TTGCCCTGCGAGGCGTAGCTCCAGGCCTCGTCGGTGTTTTGCAGCACGCGCGCGGTCGAGCCGAGGATCTTGGCGTAGGCCTCGCCCAGGCGGCCCTTGATGAACGGGTCGAGCACGGCGGCGCCGACGGCCTGGTTGATGTTCTGGCGCGGCACCATGTGCTCGATGTACAGGTCGACCATGCCGCGCGCCATGCCGATGATCACGGACGAGACGGCGGCGTAGAAGACGTAGAAGAACGGCATCTTGTAGAGGTTGTTGACGTGGCCGTGCGACTCTTCGCCATAGGCGCCGATGGCGTGGCTGCGGTACTCCGGCACGAAGACGTCCTTGATGACCAGCTTCTTGCTGCCGGTGCCGGCCAGGCCGACCACGAACCAGTCGTCGACGATCTCGAAGTCGCTGGCCTGGATCCAGAACGAGCGGAACGTCACCTCGCCGCTGGCCTCGGTGACCCGGCCGCCCACAAAAGCGCCGCCGGCGGCGTGGTCGCAGCCGCTGGACGTCAGCCATTCGCCGTTGAGGCGGTAGCCGCCCGCCTCCGCCTTGACGGTGCCGAACGGCGCGTAGGACGAGGACACCAGGGTGCTGCCGTCTTCGCCCCACAGCTCGTCGCCGCAGCGCGGCTCGAGCAGGCCGACCTCGAACGGATGCACGCCCAGCACCATCACGTTCCAGGCCGACGAAGGACAGCCGCGCGCCAGTTCCATCAGCACCTTGTTGAGCACGTTCGGGTTCATTTCATAGCCGCCCCAGCGCTTCGGTTGCAGGATCTTGAAAAAGCCGGCCTCCTGGAAGGCGGCGATGGTGGCCTTGGGCACCATGCGGGCTTGTTCGACGGCGTCGGCCTGTTCGCGCAGCCAGGGGATCATGGCCTCGGCGCGGGCTACCAGTTCGGCTTCGGTCGGGATGCTGATGTCTCTCGTGTTCATGTGTGTCTCCTTGAGTATTGGGGGAAGGCGCCGGCGCTATCCGGCGCGCGGCTTGCGGCTTGCGGCTTGCGCTCAGGCCTGCTCGGCGCTGACCACGCCGTAGCCGGCGATCCATTCGTTGATCGGGCGGTAGTAGTCCTTGCGCGCGGTGTAGCGGCCGGCCGCCGCCAGCGCGGCGAACGACGCGACCCAGGTGCGCACCTCTTGCGTGGAACGGCCGGCGACGCGGGAGATTTCCTCGGTCTTGAAGTCGTCGATCTCGCCCAGGCGGCCTTGCACCAGCGTGTCGATGAAAGCCAGGTCCCATTCGGCGTTGAGCGGCGTCAGCGGGCAATCCGAGGTGCCGTAGATCTTGCCGTTGGCGATCGTGTTGGCCTGGCGCGCGGCGCGCTTTTCCGGGGTCGGATTGCGCCCGGCGATCAGGAAGTCGGCGATCTCGTCGGGCGCGCCGGCCAGCAGCGGCACCGGCGGTTCGTGCGACAGGCCGCCGGTGCCGAGGATCAGCACGCGCTTGTCGAGCGTGGAGAGGAAGCGCCCGACCGCGTCGCCCAGCTGGCGCACACGGCGGTACGAACAGAACGGCGGCGCCACCGAGTTGATGATGATCGGGATCACCGGGTAGCGCGTCAGGCTGCCGGTCATCTCCTCCAGCGTCTGGGTGCAGCCGTGGTCGACTTGCAGGCGGTGCGACAGGGCGATGTCGATGTCGTTGTCGAGCAGGAAGCGGGTCATTTCCAGGGCCAGGTCGCCGGCCACCGACAGCGGGCCGGGCAGGCTGTTGTAGTCGGCCACCGAATCGGCCTTGGTGCCGATCACGAATTGCGGCATCAGGTCGTAGAACAGGCCGTTGTAATGGTCCGGCGCGAACACCACGATCAGTTCGGGATCGAAGGCCTCGACCTCGGCGCGCATGCGCGCCAGCACCGTGTCGACTTCCTTGACCACGTCGGCGCCGGGATCGTTCAGTCCGCGCAGCGGGGTGTGCGACAGACATTTCAGTTTGATACTCATGCAAGCTCCTGGATCGGTGACCCGGGCGCGCCGCGCGGCGTTTCGGCGCGGGGCGGAAGGGGTCGTGTGAGTTGCGGAAAATGACTTGCCGGGCCCGCCTTTTGGCGATGGCGCCATCGTCGCTTTGCGCGCCGGGCTAAGTTGTCTCCGTGCCTGTTTGTTTTTGTTAGTGAGGCGAGTGTAGGACGCCGTGCGAAGCCCGAAAACTAAATCTCGGTAAAGTGCACTATGTGCACAACTAGCGTGTAGACTGGGATTTTTGAGGCGGGGAGAAGGGCCATGCGACCTTCGAGCGGGGCGACATATCGGCATGTTCAAGGGCTGAGCCGGGGCCTGGCGATCCTGCACGCGATCAACCGCTCGGACGATGGCTGGGCCACCATCGCGCAGCTGAGCGAGACCACCGGCCTGCACCGCACCACCGTGCGGCGCATGCTGGAAACGCTGCAGGCCGACGGCTATGTGCGGCGCAGCGCGTCCGACGACAGCTACCGGCTGAACCAAAAAATCCGCCAGCTGAGCGACGGCTTCACCGACGACGAGTGGATCTCCGAAGTCGCCAATCCGGTGCTGGGCGAACTGCTGCAAAAACTGGTGTGGCCGTCGGACCTGTGCACCATCGACGGCGGCTGCATGCTGGTGCGCGAGACCACGCACCGATTCAGCCCGCTGTCCTTCCATCGCGCGATGATCCGGCAGCGCCTGCCGGTGCTGTACACCGCCGCCGGGCGCGCGTATCTGGCCTATTGCGGCGACGAGGAGCGCAAGCAGATCGTCCAGCAACTGATCGCCGACAACGACGAACAGGCCGGCTTCGCGCGCAATTCAGTGCTGGTCGAAAAGATGGTGGAGAAGGTGCGCGCCCAGGGCTACGCGACCAACGACGGCGAATGGAATCTGCACACGAAGATCGGCGCGATCGCGCTGCCGATCCGCCACAAGGGCAAGGTGCTCGGCTGCGTCAACGTCGTGTATTTGAAAAAGGCGGTCAGCACCGCCGAGGCGGTGCGGCGCTATCTGCCGGAGTTGCAGGCGGCGGTGGAGAAGATCGAGAACCGCCTGGGCGAGATGGACAATCTGGCGGGCTGAATACGCGGCCGCAGGTAGGGTGGGCATGCTCTTGTGCCCACCCTACGCGTCAAATGGCCAGGCGCGCCTTGGCGGCGTCGTATTCGCGCTTCAGGCGCGCCACCATTTCGGCCACGCTCGGCACGTCGTCCATCAGGCCGACGCCCTGCCCGGCGCCCCAGATGTCGCGCCAGGCCTTGGCGCCGCCGGTCGAACCGAAATTCATCGCGCTCTTGTCGGCCTGCGGCAGCGCTTCCGGATCGAGCCCCGCCCCGACGATGGATTTCTTCAGGTAGTTGCCGTGCACCCCGGTGAACAAATTGGTATAAACGATATCCGCCGCGGCCGATTCGACGATGGCGTCGCGATACGCTTCGCTGACGTTCGATTCCTTCGTCGCCAGCCAGCGCGAGCCGATGTAGGCGAAGTCGGCGCCCATCGCCTGCGCCGCCAGCACCGCGTCGCCGGTGGCGATGGAGCCCGACAGCGCGATCGGGCCGCTGAAGAATTTGCGCACCTCGCCCACCAGCGCGAACGGCGACAGCGTGCCGGCGTGGCCGCCGGCGCCGCTGGCCACCAGGATCAGGCCGTCCACGCCGGCCTCCAGCGCCTTCTGCGCGTGGCGGATCGAGATCACGTCGTGCAGCACGATGCCGCCGTAGCTGTGGATCGCGTCGAGCATTTCCGGCGGCGGCGCGCGCAGCGAGGAGATGATGATCGGCACCCGGTGCTTGACGCACACGGCGACGTCGTGCGCGAGGCGGTCGTTGGACTGGTGCACGATCTGGTTGACGGCGATCGGCCCGACCTTGGCGCCGGGGTGGGCCGCCTGCCAGTCGGCCAGTTCGGCCTGCAGGTCGGTCAGCCAGGTGTCGAGCAGCTCGGCCGGGCGCGCGTTGAGCGCCGGGAACGAGCCGACGATGCCGGCCTTGCACTGGGCCGCGACCAGCGCCGGGCCGCTGGCGATGAACATCGGCGAGGCGATGACGGGAAGGGTGAGGTTTTGCAGGACGACGGGCAGGGCCATGGGGGACTCGCTGACAAGGGGTTGATCGAAAGGGGCGTATCGAAAGGCTGGCGCCAATTATAGAATTAAAAAGAACGGTCGTGCGAAATTTTAGCGGGGTGTTTTCACCGCCGCCTGTCACCTGCGCTGATCTGGGTTGGCGCGCGAACGAGGCAGGCCGATCGGCGCGAATTTCTTCCATAGTTTGATGATCGCCTTACCGTCATGCTTCACGCGCGCCGCCAGAAAACCTCTGGCGAAGCCGGCGCTCCCTTCCAGTTGCGGCTGGCCGGCCGCCATGTCGGTCAACAAGCGCTCGGCGACGGCGGCGTCGTTCAGGAAGCCCAGTTCGTTTTGCAGGCCGGTCAAGGC
>JACMLV010000130.1 GCA_014379395.1 Burkholderiaceae bacterium | reverse complement strand
GTACGCTCCAAGGACACCAGTCCAGAATGGATCGTGCGGCGCCTCGTGTTCGCGGCCGGTTACCGCTACCGGCTGCACGTGCGCGCCCTGCCGGGCACGCCGGACCTGGTCTTCCCCGGGCGGCGCAAGGTGATCCTGGTGCACGGCTGTTTTTGGCACCTGCACGAGGGCTGCCCAATGGCGCGCATTCCGAAAACGCGCCCGGACTTTTGGGTGTCCAAGCTGTATGGCAACCGGCTGCGGGACGCGCGCAACCTGGGCGCCCTCGCGGTCGCCGGGTGGGACGTGCTGACCCTGTGGGAATGCGAGCTGGCCGACCGCGCGGCGCTGGAGATCAGGGTGCGCGCATTCCTCGACCGCGCGCCCGACTCCTTCCAGCGCGACTAGCGGCGCCAGCGGTCGCCAGCCCGGGCGGCCCACCGCCGGCGTCGTTTAATAAAACGCAACGTATAAGGTATCCTGTGCCTATTCTCACTTTCCGCCTCCCGCACATGAACCATTCCGATCTCCAGGCGAAAACCTTCATCCTGCTGTTGGCGCTGGTCACCGTCGCTTTCGGATGGATACTGATGCCGTTTTTCGGCGCCATCTTCTGGGGCGCCGTTCTGGCCATCCTGTTTGCGCCTTTCCATCGCTGGATCTTGGCGCGGCAAAGCAAGCGCCCCGTTTTGGCCGCGTTGACCACGCTGTGCATTTGCCTGATCCTGGTGATTTTGCCGATGACACTGATCGCCATATCGCTGGCGCAGGAGGGAACGGTTCTGTATCAAAAGGTGGAGTCGCAGGAAATCGACGTCGCCGCATTCCTGCGGAACATCTTCGCCGCCTTGCCCGCGTGGCTGCACGACATCATGGGGCGATTCGGCATGGACAGCATCGGCACGCTACAGGCCCGGCTGTCGGACGCGGCGGTGCAGGGCAGCAGATTCATCGCCACCAACGTGCTCGACATCGGCAAGAACGCCTTCGACTTCCTCGTCAGCTTCTTCATCATGCTGTACCTGCTGTTCTTCCTGCTCAAGGACGGCCCCGCATTGGCCGAGCGCATCCAGCGCGCCATTCCGCTGAGCGCCGCGCACAAGCGGAACTTGTTCGACAAGTTCACCACCGTGATACGGGCGACGGTGAAAGGCAATTTCCTAGTGGCGGGCGCGCAGGGCGCCATGGGCGGCCTCGCGTTCTGGATGCTGGGCATCCAGGCGCCGCTGCTGTGGGCGGTCGTCATGGCCTTCCTCTCCCTGCTGCCGGCCGTCGGCGCCGCGCTGGTGTGGGCGCCGGTGGCGATTTACCTCGTGGCCACGGGGGCGGTCTGGAAAGGCGCGATGTTGACGGCCTTCGGCGTGCTGGTGATCGGCATGATCGACAACGTGCTGCGTCCCATCCTGGTCGGCAAGGACATCAAAATGCCCGACTACCTGGTGCTCATCTCCACCATCGGCGGCATCGCCATCTTCGGCTTGAACGGCTTCGTCATCGGCCCCGTGGTCGCCGCCCTGTTCCTCGCCCTGTGGGATATCGTTTCTGCGCAAAACAACGATACTGGCAAGATGTGAACGAGCCTAGACTGCTGCCGCGCATCATCGACTCGTCGAGGAGATATGTCATGAGGAAAACTAAAACGGCGACAGCCAAGCCAGGCAAGGCGGCAATTACTGGACGGAAAAAGCCAGAGACAAAATCTGGGAACGTGGAAGCCGATAAGGTCGGGAGTTTGAAGATGACTACCAGCGGCAAGGGGAAAGCACGGGTTTACCGTAGCGATGCGTTCGAAGCGATCCACAGCGCTGCGACGGCGCTCCATTCCGTCGGCGCCATCGATAAAAAGACGATGCGCGAGTTCGACGCGAGCTGCTTCACCGACTAATTAAGGTGCGCGGCATTTTTATTTAAGCGCTGTAAACAGCGTCCGTAAGCCCAGAATTGGTAGGGTGGGCACGCTTTTGTGCCCACGCGGCCGCGCACTCGCCGACGGCGCGGCGCTGGAGATCAGGGGGGCGCGCATTTCTCGACCACGCGCCGTGCGAGGCATCACCCCGGCGCGTCGTAGCCGTTCCTTTGCAGGAACGCGAGATAGGCGGCCCGGAGCGTTTCGTTCCGTATCTTGGCGGGCGGCAGCTCGAACTCGAACATCGTCTGGAACTCCTCATCGGAAAATACTGCGCCGAGCTTGGCGTCGTCGATACACGTCACGTTTTCCGGCTCCGCCGGGTTTTTCTCTGTCATATAACACCATCAAGTGAGCCGCCGCGCCAACTGGCACGGGGCGATTCGAGTTACTTCGGCAAGGCCGCCAAGGGCAGGCGCAGGTCCGATTGAAGTGTTTACTATAAACGCTCGGTGGCATGCTCTTGGCCCAGCGCTACGACGCGGGCGGGGAGCGCCGAAATCACTGCCCGTCCTGTTCCCAATCGCGATGCCGTTTCATTGCCGCGGCCAACTTCGGCCTCGGCTTGTCGGTATTGTTGAGCGCCTCGGTAAGGGCCAGCCAATCGCGGGGGCTGAGGGTGATCGTTTCTCGTTCAGCAAGAACCTGCCGGGCGCGCTCTTGCCCCGCATCGAGCAGGAACGCGCTAAGCGACATGCCGACGGCAGAGGCTGCCCTGACGATCAAATTTTTAATTTCTGGCGAGGTGAGTAAGTCAATTCGCACTTGTTCTGAAGTTGGAATAGCCATGATCTTAGGGCGCGCTTTGTACGGAGGAAGTACGAATGACTGTAGGGCGTCGAGCGGAAGAGTTCAAGCACGCCCTACAAAAGTCCCATACGCAGCGGCCCAGCGGGAGGCAAATTTCAGGCGCCCGCGCCGACCATGCGCACCTCATATTGCGGCACCGGAATGGCGATCTTGCGGGCGCCGAAGGTTTCCAGGATCGTCTTGTTGATCTCGCTGATCGCCACGTCGTAGTCGGGCACGCTGACCCACGGCGCGACATTGATCGTCACGCTCGACTCGGCCAGGCGGGCCACGCCGAAACCCGGCGCCGGATCGCGCAGCACGCGCGGATTGGCGAGCAGGATCTCCTCGACCAGGCTCAGCGC
>JACMLV010000129.1 GCA_014379395.1 Burkholderiaceae bacterium | reverse complement strand
CTGCGCACGTCGGCCACGATGCCGGCACTGGCCTGGTCGTTGCGCTTGAGCGCCGCCGCCAGCGCTTCCACCGACTGCGTCCACGCCTGCTGCCGCTGGCGGTCCTGCTCGGCTTGCGTGCTCTGCAGGCTGGAGTAGGCCTCGCTCACGTTGGTCACCAAGGCGCCCGAACGCTGCTCGTAGGTTTGGTTGAACGCATGGAGCGAACTGCGCACGTCGGCCACGATGCCCGCGCTCGCCTGTTCGTTGCTCTTCAGCGCCGCAGCCATCGCTTCCACCGACTGCGTCCACGCCTGCTGCCGTTGCAGATCCTGCTCGGCTTGCGTGCTCTGCAAGCTGGCGTAGGCCTCGCTCACTGTTGTCACGAGCGCGCCCGAACGCTGCTCGTAGGTTTCGTTGAACGCATGGAGCGAACTGCGCACATCGGCCACGATGCCCGCGCTCGCCTGTTCGTTGCTCTTCAGCGCCGCAGCCATCGCCTCCACCGACTGCGTCCACGCCTGCTGCCGCTGGCGATCCTGCTCGGCCTGGCCGGTTTGCAGGCTGGCGTAGGCCTCGCTCACGGTGATCACGAGTGCGTCGGAACGCTGCTCGAATGTTTCGCTGAACGCATCGAGGGCGCGGCCCACGCAAGCGACGACGCCGGCGTTTGCCTGTTCATGGCTGCTGAGCGCGGCGGTCCAGGTTTCGGCCACGGTGCTGGTGGTCTGGCTGAAGCGCTCCGCCAGGCCGTCGAGTTGCAACTGAACCGTATCGGCCATGCTTTCATGCATCAGTTTGGCGTCGCGCACGATGCCACTCATCGCCGCCTCGACCACCGGTTTGATGCTTTCGCCGGCCGCCTGCGCGCTTTGGCTCAAGCTCTCGCGCAGCGATTTATCGACCGAGCTAGCCAGGTCGGTATAGACGCCTTTGACGTTGCTGTGAAACTCTTGCTGATTGCTGAGCAAGCGCTGGTTCAATTGCTCGCTCATGTCGGCCATCTGCGCCATCATCGCCCGCAGTTGATCGGCCACCGCGGGCAAAGCCTGGGATTGCAGCTGCAAGGCCTTGAAAGTTTCCTGGCGTTGATGTGTGAGGGAAAAGTGGCGCAGCACGGTCGCGATTTTGGTGTCCAGCACTTGCGCGCAAAGCATTCTTTCGCGCCGGCTGAGCGCCGACATCAAGCCCAGCATGGCCGATGCGGCCACCCCCGCCACCGAGGTGCCGAACGCCAGCCCCAGGCCCTTGACCGGCACCGCCAGCGCCGAGCGGATCGCTTGCAGGTCGGTGGTTTTTTCCAGGGCGAAGACCGCGCCTTTGAGCGTGACGACCATGCCCAGAAAGGTGCCGAGCATCCCCAGCATGACCAGCAGCCCGACCAGATACGGCGTCAGGCCGGGACCGGGCAAACCGACCCGTTCGCCCTCGATGCGCAAGCGCACCGGATTTTGCAGCGAAGGATGCACGCCGGCCAGCCAGTCGCCAAGCTCGGCGAGTTGGTCGGGAATCGCCGTCAGCGCGGCCGCCAGGGTCGATGTCGCCTGGCGGAACCGATACAGTTCGAGCGCGCCAAACGCATACACCGCGCCGATGCTTGCCGTCATCGCCAGCGCCAGAAAACTGGAGTCGATAAAACCGACGCCCACCCAAACGATTCCAACTGCGCCCAGAAGAAAGGCGAGCGTAAATAAATGTCTGTTCATTGCGGATCTTGTTTGAATGCTTCAATTAGTCCCATCGTCGGCTGCAAGCGAAGCTCCACTTCGGCCAGCAGCAGCGTTTGCATATCTTTGCAAAAGCGCGCCAGCCAGCCCCCCGCTTGCGTCCAGCCGGAAGGGTCGTCCGCCTGCCGGGTATCGGCAAGCCTTTGCTGATGCGCCTTGAACAATTGTTCAAAACGTTTCTTGAGCAGCGCCGGCACCTTGGCAAGCAATTTATTCTCGCGATCGCGAAGGATCTTGCCCAGCGTCGCGTCCAGGTCGGCGAGCTTCTTCAGCCTCGGCGACGCCTTCGCGACCGCCGCCCGCACCGTGGTGCGCAGCGGCTGAATGCTCGATTCCATATCGCGCTGATGGGCTTCATAAAACCGGCCATACGGCGCGTAAGCGGTCGCGATGTTGAGCGGCAGTTCCAGCATTGGCGCGGGCAACTTGATCAGCGTGTTGCCCGCGTTGGGAGAGCAACTCTTCGTGATCGAATTGGTCAGGAAGGCCCGCACCCGCTCCAATTCGATGCCGGCCGCCACGCACGCGCTGTTTTTCCCGTCCCGCCCGATTTTCGCCTGCTCTTTTGACGGCGTCGCGATGCTCTCGCCGTGTACGCCGGACAAGGCGATGGCGTCGGTGAAATGCATCCACTGGCCCAGTTTTTCCGCAAACGCATTCCCGGACTCGGCGTTATCCAGAACGTCCAGATCGGCGAGGCAACGGATCAGCTGGGAACTGTGGAAATTTGTACGCGGCAACACTCGCGCCATATGCAGGTGCAATCAAAATTGAAACAAGCAGGGAGAATGGTGGTTCACGCCGCGCTCCGCGTGAACCCGTTTTTGGCCGTACTCCAGCGAATCTGGCCGGCCATTCAGGCATCTATAAAGCGGGGATTATATCGCGGCGGCGTAGCGAACTCAAACGAGCGGCGGGGACGAGCCCGGCCAATCCGGTTGGCAACGGCCAATTTGCGCAGCCGACGCCGACATCACCTATCGGCATCGGGACGGCCGACGCGGGTGCCAGGAAGTTGCCCCCACTTTGTGTGGTTAACTCTGTGGATAAGTGCACCCACCATCCATAACCGATTGATTTTAAATAGGATTACATGATTGATTAAAATCAAGGCATGTCTGCGTGAGCGTTGGGACGCTCTTGCCGGCGAGCTGTTCCATCCGGGCCAGGCTGCCGCCGCCTGCAAGCGATCATTGCCGTGCGGCTTCCTGCCGGGCTGTCCAGTCGTTGGCCGGCAGGGTCATGGTTTTTCCTTCATCTTGATCGGACTGCCAGTGACGTGGCTTTTTCCTGCCCCCCCAGATCGGTGGGTGAATGCGGCGGCGTCCGTCCTCCCGGATGCGCCTTTCCATGCAGATTGCTTCTCTCCGGATCGGCCGCCGCTGCCGGCCTGATCTTGAACCAGATGGAATACATGGCCGGCAGGAACACCAGCGTTAGCACCGTCCCGGCGAAGGTGCCGCCGATCAGCGTGTAAGCGAGGGTTCCCCAGAATACGGAATGGGTCAGCGGGATGAAGGCCAGGATCGCCGCCAATGCCGTCAAGACCACCGGCCGGGCACGCTGCACGGTCGCCTCGACCAGCGCATCGAACGGGTCCAGTCCGGCCCTTTCGTTGTGGTGGATCTGTCCGATCAGGATCAGCGTGTTACGCATCAGGATGCCCGACAGCGCGATCAGGCCGACCAGCGCGTTGATGCCGAACGGCTGCCGGAACAAGATCAGGGTCGGCACCACGCCGATCAGACCCAGCGGGCTGGTCAGGAAGACCATGACCATCGCCGAGATCGAGCGCACCTGGAAGATGATGATGAGCAGGGTTATCGCCAGCATGATCGGAAATAGCGGCAACATGGCTTGGGTTGCCTTGCCCGATTCCTCGATCGAGCCGGCCTGGTCGATGCGATAGCCGGCCGGCAGCTTGTCCATGACGGGTTGAAGCCGCTCGCTAATGGCGGCGGACACGTCCGGCGGCTGCAAGCCGTCGGCGATGTCGCCCCGCACCGTGATCGTCGGCACGCGGTCGCGGCGGCGCAGGATCGGCTCCTCCGCGCGCACCTCGACCTTGCCCACCTGCGACAGCGGGACGCGTTGCCCGCCGGCGCCGGCCAGTGTGAAGTCGGCGATCCTGGCCGGGTCGAGCCGAGCGTCGCCGGCCGAGCGGGCCATGACCTGCACCGTGCGGATGTCCTCGCGCACGGCGGTGACGGGCACGCCGCTCAGGAAGAATTGCAGTTGTTGCGCCACGGCGCTGGAGCTCAAGCCGACGGCCTGCAAGCGGTCCTGCTGCAAGGTGAAGTGGAGCGCGGGCGAGCGCGCGCCCCAGTCGCTATTGACGGTGCGCATCATCGGACTGGCGACCATGACTTGCTGCACGTCGGCGGCGATCTTGCGCAGCCGGTCCGGGTCCGGGCCGGTGATCCGGTAGGCGACCGGAAACGGCGAATACGGGCCAAACACGAGCTGGGTGACCCGCACCCGCGCCTCCAGGGCGAGGCCGTCGGCGATGGCCTTGCGCAGCCGCGTTTTCAACACCTCGCGCTCATCCTGGTTGTCGGTGCGCACCACGATCTTGGCGAACGACGGGTCGGGCAGTTCCGGCCCCATCGCCATGTAGAAACGCGGCGCGCCCTGGCCGACGTAGGCCGTGACGATCTTCGCTTCGGGCTGTTTCGCCAGCCATGCCTCCACCTTGGCCGTGGCGGCGCTGGTCTGGGTGATCGAGGTGCCATAGGGCATCTGCACCTCGACCAGCACTTCGGGGCGGTCGGAAATCGGGAAGAATTGCTTCTTGACCACCGCCATGCCGAGCACGGCGGCGACGAACAGGCCGACGACCGCGCCGGCGACCAGCCACTTGCGTGCGATGACGCGCCTGAGCACCCGGCGGAAGCGGTTATAGCGCGGGGTGTCGTAGAGCGCGTCGTGGCCGCCATCGACCTTTTTAAGGTCGGGCAGCAGCTTCACGCCAAGGTAGGGCGTGAAGACCACGGCGACCACCCAGGACGCGATCAGGGCGATGCCGACGATCCAGAACATATTGCTGGTGTATTCGCCGGCGGTGGAACGGGCGAAGCCATTGGGCATGAAGCCGACGGCCGTGACCAGCGTGCCCGCGAGCATGGGCGCGGCGGTGTGGCTCCAGGCATAGGCGGAGGCGGCGGCGCGGCTGTAGCCCTCCTCCATTTTGACCACCATCATTTCGATGGCGATGATGGCGTCGTCGACAAGCAGGCCCAGCCCGAGGATCAGCGAGCCCAGGGTGATGCGGTCGAAGTTCTTGCCGGTCGCGGCCATCACCACGAAGACGATCGCCAGCGTCAGCGGCACGGCGGCGGCGACCACGATTCCGACGCGCCAGCCCATGCTCACGAAACACACCAGCATGACCACCAGCAGCGCGGCGAAGAACTTGACCATGAACTCGTCGACCGCCGAGCTGATATTGACGGCCTGGTCGGTGACCTTGCTCAGTCCCATGCCCAGCGGCATAGCGGCGTTGATCGCGCCGACCTCCTGATCGAGCGCCGTGCCCAGGTCGAGTCCGTTCCAACCGTCGCGCATGACCACGCCCAAGAGCAGAGCCGGCTCGCCGCCGTTGCGGATCATGAACGTGGCCGGGTCTTCATAGCCGCGCTTGATCGTGGCGATGTCGGACAGCTTCAAGGTGCGGCCCTGCGCGACGACCGGCGTATCGCGGATTTTCTGCAACTCGTCGAAAGCGCCGTCCAGGCGAATGAACACCTGCGGCCCCTTGGTCTCCACCGAGCCGGCCGGCGTCAGCGCGTTCTGGCCATGGAGCGCGGCGAACACGTCTTGCGGGCTCACGCCCAGCGTCGCCAGGCGCTCATGCGAGAACTCGACATAAATGCGCTCGGGCTGCTCGCCGACGATATTGACCTTTTTTACGCCCGGCACGTGCAGCAGCCGCTGGCGCAGCGTCTCCGCGTCGCGCACCAGCACGCGCTGCGGTTCGCCCTTGGCCTTGAGTGCGAACAGGGCGAAGGTGACGTCCGAATATTCGTCGTTGACCATCGGTCCGATCACGCCGGACGGCAGGTTGCCGGCTTCATCGCTCACCTTCTTGCGGGCCTGGTAAAACTCCCCCTGCACCTCGGCAGGCGGCGTGCTGTCGAGCAAGGTCAAGGTGGTGAAGGCCAGGCCCGGCCTGGTGTAGGTCTCGGTGCGCTCATACCAGCGCAGCTCCTGCAGGCGCTTTTCGATCCTCTCGGCGACCTGGTCCTGCATTTCCTGCGCGCTGGCGCCGGGCCAGGCGGTAACGATGGTCATCACCTTGACCGTGAAGGCCGGGTCTTCCGCCCGCCCCAGCTTGAAAAATGAGACGAGCCCGGCCAGCGCGATCAGGCAGATCAGGAACAAGGTGACGGCGCGCTCGCGCACGGCCAGCGCCGATAGGTTGAAACGGCCTTCGCTCATGGTCGCGCTCCCGCGGTTGCGGCGGCGGCCTGGACGGCCACCCGGACCTGCTCGCCCTCGCGCAGCAGGTGCGTGCCGAGCGCGACGACCCGCTCGCCCGGCTTGAGTTGGCCCGCGACGCGCGCGGCGTCGTCGCCCAGACGCTGGACCGTGACCGCGCGCCAGGAAACCTTCGCCGGCTCGCCTTCGATGACCCAGACTCCCGGCCCCTTGCCCGCGTCGGACAGGGCGCCGATCGGCACCCGCCAGCCGCCCTGCGCGGCGGCATTTGCGTCCGGGATCTGAATGGTGACCGTGGCGCCCAAGGGGGCGTTCGCCAGCGCCCCGTCGAGCACGTAGCGCGCCTCGAAGGTGCGGGTGAGCCGGTCCGCGGCGTCCGAGAGCTGCCGCAGTTTGGTCGGCACCGTCACGCCCTCCTTGCCGAACAGCGCGGCCTGGCCGGCCGAACCGAGCGCGGGACGCAAGGTTTCCGGCAATTGGATCAGCGCCTCGCGGGGGCCGGCATGGGCCACGCGCGCCACGACCTGCCCCGCGTTGACGACCTGGCCGGGTTCGGCCAGCGTTTCGATGACGACGCCATCGGCGTCGGCCACCAGCTCGGCATACCGGCTCGCGTTACCGGCGAGCTCGGCCTGGGCTTCGGCCGCGTTGAGCTGCGCCTTGGCGGCATCCGCCGCGGCCTTGATCTGGTCGTAGGCCGAGGCCGATATCGCGCCGGTGCCGATCAGGTCGTGGTAGCGGGCCTCATCCTGCGCCGTCTGCCGCGCCCGCGCGCGGGCGGCGGCCACCGCTTCCTGCTGGGCATGCGCCGCGAGCTTCAGATCGGCGGGGTCGATGCGCATGAGCGCTTGGCCGCGCTTGACGGTTTGCCCCGCATCCACCAGCCGCTCCAGCACCTTGCCGGCGACCCGGAAGCCCAGATCGCTTTGCACCCGGGCGGCGACGGTTCCGGTGAACGTGCGCGACGCGGCGACCGCGCCTTCGACGATGGCCGCGCGCACCAGCGACGCTTCGGTGCGCGGATCGGACGGGGTCTTTTCGCCGCAGGCGACCAACGCCAGCGGCAATGCGGACATGACAGCAGAGAAAACGAGGCGGCGGCGGAGCATAGAAATCCCATAAAAAGCCAAAATAGGATTTCATTGTGGTACGAGTGACCAAATAAGTCAATGGTCACATTTGACCGCCCTGTTTATGGCGACAAGCTGCGCAGCACCAGGCTCGATAGTTGAGCCGGCCCGTTCTCGGTGGAATCGAAGTTGTACTGCAAGAGCAGCGGATTGAGGTAGGGGCGCATGACCAGGCAGATCGCGCCGGCCGCCTCGTCGAGCGGCGTCTTGCGCTCGAAGTCCCCCGTCTCGCGCCCCTGGCGCAAGATGTCCTGCAGCATCACCTGGATGCGCTCCTCGTACAAACGCACCGCGTCCCAATGCTCGGTGGCGGCCGAGGCCGCGATGTCGTAGAGCTTGCGGTCCTCGAAAAACAGGCGAAGGCTCGACTCGACGGCCACCTTGAACATGCGCCGCAGCTGCTCTGGCGGGCTGACCCCGTCGATGGCGGCCCGGATGTCCGCTTCGATCTCGCGCAGGCAATTCGCGCAAATCAGTTCGCCAATGGCCTGCTTGGACTCGAAGAACTTGTAGATGTAAGCCTTGGAAAAGCCGATCGCCTTGGCAAGATCGGAAACGGTGGTCTTGCCGTAGCCATATAAGCGGAAGTGCTCGGTGGCCGCCGCGATGATTTGATCGCGGACCTCGTGATCGGCCGGCCCCCGGGCCGGGCTGGGATGAGTGGTTTTATTCATGTCCGACAGCTTACCGGTTGCCACCGAATTGCACAACGAGTGACGATTCGGTGATATAGTCACCGAATCTATCACCCTTTCACTTCGCGAAAGATGCCCATGCCACTCAAACGCACCCGCGTCATGCTAGTCGTCGCCAGTCTTTCCGCCGGCTGCGCCGTCGGGCCGGATTACATACGGCCCGCCTCCCCCATGCCAGATCGCTACCTGGGTCAAGCCGCGGTCGAGCAACGGCATGCCAGCGCCACTGCCGACCTCATCGCGTGGTGGGGCGGCTTTGGCGATCCGAAGCTGGCCCGCTTCGTCACGCTCGCGCTGGAGCAAAATCTGGATCTCGCGCAGGCCGCCGCCCGCGTCACCCAGGCGCGAGCGGGACTTGGCGCTGCGGATGCCGCGCTGCTACCGTCCGGCAACATCAATGCCCAGGGCGCGCGCGCCTACCAGTCGGTTGAAACACCGTTGGGCCAGGTCTTGAATTCGCAGTCCAATTTCGATCGCCACGGCAACGCCTATGAGGCCAGCCTCGGCGTGGGCTGGGAGCTCGACGTATTCGGCGCCCTGCGCCGCGGACAGGAAGCGGCGCTGGCCGAGTATCAGGCTTCGGCGGCTGGCGCGGCGGCGACACGGCTGGCGGTGGCCGCGCAGACCGCCGACATCTACATCGGCATCCGCGGGCTGCAAACCCGCCTTGATGTCGCCCGCAGACAGGTCAAGACGCAACAGGAGCTGCTCGGCACGGTCAATCTGCTGTACGGCAAGGGACTGGCGGCCGAACTTCAAGTGCGGCAGGTCGAGGGCGCGCTCGCCCAAGCGCGGGCATCGGTGCCGGTCCTCGAAGCGGGGCTGGACGCGGCAATGAACGCGCTCGACGTGATGTTGGGCGCGGCGCCCGGCACGCACCGCGAGGAGCTGGCCAACGTCAGCGTTATTCCGGCCGCCCCGCGGATCGCATCGACCGGATCGCCGGGCGATCTGCTCAGGCGCCGGCCCGACCTGATCGTCGCCGAACGCCGCCTGGCCGCCTCGAACGCGCGCATCGGCGTGGCGATCGCCGAGTACTACCCGAAGCTCTCGTTGAGCGGGCTGATCGGCGGCGCGACGTCTGTGTCCGCCGGCAACCTGTTTAGCGGCGGCGCGAGCCAGGCCGCCGGCGTGCTGGGCCTGCGCTGGCGGCTGTTCGACTTCGGCCGCATCAACGCGCAGATCGATCTGGCCAAGGGCCAGCAAGCCGAGGCGCTGGCCGGTTATCGACTCGCCGTGCTGCGCGCCGCCGAAGACGTGGAAAACGCGTTCTCGGCCTTGGTAAAACGCGAAGATCAGGCCGGCATACTGGCGCAGGGCGTGGACTCGCTCGAGCGAGCGAGGGGGGCGTCGTTCGCGGCATACCGGAAAGGCGTCGTCAGCCTGATCGAAGTCCTGCAAGCCGACGAGAACTTGCTACGCGCCGCCGATATGAAAGCGCAAGCGCAAACCGAATCGGCGCGCGCGGCCGTCGCCGCCTTCAAGGCGCTGGGCGGTGGTTGGCAAGCCCGTGAATCGGAAGCGGTGGCGGTGAGATAACCGTCATCCGCGCCCAGAGATAACTGACGCTATCGCTTACCGCTTAGCGCCTGGCGCGAGTACTTGCGCAATTCGGCCTGTTTGAAGCGCACGATCTGCTCGGGCGTGACCGGCTCCAGCGGCGGCACCGGAACCGGCTTGCGGTTGATGTCGACCGCGACCATCGTGAAGTAGCAGCTGTTGGCGTGGCGCACCGTGCGCTGCTGGATGTTTTCGGTGACGACCCGGATGCCGACCTCCATCGAGCTGGTCCCGGTGTAATTGATCGACGCCAGAAAGGTCACCAGCTCGCCGACATGGATCGGCTGCAGGAACATCACCTGGTCGACCGACAGCGTGACCACATAAGTCCCCGAATAGCGGCTGGCGCAGGCATAGGCGACGCTGTCGAGGAATTTCAGGATGGTGCCGCCGTGCACGTTGCCGGAAAAATTCGCCATATCCGGCGTCATCAAGACCGTCATGGTCAGTTCATGCGCCAACCAGCTCGTTTGGTGTTCCATTTTTTTCACTCTCCATACCAGCCGCTCACGGCCGGTTTTCATTGCATCGGGTAACCATGCCGGCGGCGCGCCAGATCGAAACGGGGCGCCACCTCGATGACCGGCACCGCCGCCAGCCCGTATGGCGTGCGGCGGCCGGTCGCAAAGATGTGCATATTCATGCCGGCGGACAATTGTAATGTACCGCAGATAAAATCGCTGGCGGGGTGGCCGGGTAGCTCAGCCCTTTCCGGCTGACCTTCTCGCCCGGCGTGGGCACGCCGGAAATGGCGCTGCAGCCCGGTTGTACCATCAAGGCCAGCCGTCCCTAAAGCTGCCGGGTCCGCCTTGCTCCTAGTCGAAATGTACTACGGAATCCCGCCCCTTCTAGCCGCTGCGTCCTGCTTGCCGGCCCCGAAAATCAGGAGCAACCACCCCTCGATGAAAGGACATTCCGCTGATTCGCGGATCGGCGCGCCTACCTATACTCGATCCATCGATGAAGCGAACCCGACACACTCTTTGAGGGGAGATCATGACTGAACTGCGCGCAATGTTCGAACTGCTCGGCATGCTTGTCACCGATCCCCGCACCGGCGTGCTGCTGCTGTTGTTGGCGGCGGCGGCGATCAGCGACTACCGCACCTTCAAAATCCCGAACCTGCTGACCGGCGGCGGCATCCTGTTCGCGTTGGTCTACAACACGGCCTACCAGCCAGTCCCGCACGCCGACTGGACGTGGGCGCCGGCCGGCATGTTGCTCGGCTTTGGCGCCTTGCTGCCCCTGTACGCGCTCAGGGTGATGGGCGGCGGCGACGTCAAATTGATGGGCATGGTTGGCGCCTTTCTCGGCGCCTCCGCAACCGCCCACGCCCTGCTGTTTTGCGTCGTCACGGCCGGCATCGCCGCCCTCGCCTTTGCCATACGCAACGGTGTTCTGGTGCGCATGCTGGCGAACGTCCACAGTGTGCTGCACAACATGATGTGGTCCGCCGTCGCCAGCGGACGCCCGACCATTCAACCAGGATCGATGCAATCAGTGGGAAAGCTCGCCTACGGCATCAGCATCGCGTTGGGAACGACGGGCTACCTCGTCGCCCGGCAGCTCAATTTCATTTAACTCCCGCTAGGTACTCACCATGAAAAACATCAAGGCAATCGCACTGATCGCATTCGCGCTGCTGGTCGGCCTGGCAGCGGCCGTCTATGCGACCGGATGGGTGTCGAGCCAGGCCGGCATCGCCTCCAACAAGATCGTGGTCGCCGCGGTCGACATTGAATTGGGCAGCAAGGTCAATCGGGAAATGCTGTCCACCGTCGAATGGCCAAGCAGCTCGGTGCCGGCGGGTGCGTTCAAGGAATTGAATGAACTGGCGGATCGCACCGTCAAGGTCAGCGTGATGCGCGGCGAACCGCTGCTCGAACGCAAACTGGCGCCGGTCGGCACCATGGGCGGACTGTCGGCCGTCATCGCCGAAGGAAAGCGGGCGATGACGGTGCGCGTCAACGACGTCGTCGGGGTCGCCGGCTTCGCCCTTCCCGGCAACTATGTCGACGTCATGGTCAACGCGCAGCAGGAACGGGACAAGGGGCAAGAAGGCAGGCAGATCAGCAAGACGGTGCTGGAACGCGTGCTGGTGCTGGCCGTGGCGCAGGAAGCGGGCCGCGACGACACCAAGCCGAAAGTGGTCAGCGCGGTCACGCTCGAGTTGTCGCCGGTCGATTCGGAGAAGCTCGACCTGGCGCGCAGCGTCGGCACCCTGTCGCTGGTGCTGCGCAACCAGATTGACCAGCGCAGCGTCGCCACCGACGGCATCACGAAGAACGAATTGTTCGGTGGCACGGCCGAACCTGTCGCCAAGCTTGCCGCGGTGACCAAGACCAGGATCGCCCCGGCCCGCCCCGCGCCGGCGCCCGCCGCGGCGCATTGCGTGGAAGTGATTCAGCACGGCACGCTGGCTCTGAGCTGCTTCTAATTAACTACGGAGAACACTGTGAACAAGCATATTCGCCAAGCAGCATGGGCCGCCGTGGCGGCCACGATGGCGGCGGCGCGCGCGCACGGCGCCGACGCCACGCCGGGAATGAAAACCTGTAGTGGGATCGTCATCACACCGACCGCCGAGGTGATGCTGGGTAAATCGTCCGTCATCCCGCTGACCGCGCCGGTGACCAGAATCGTCGTCAGCGGGCAGCCTAGTGGATTGGGCAAAGTCGCCGCCGGCACGCCAGGCGCGGCGGCCGCGCCGCCGATCGCCAGCGTTGCGGCCGACGCCCCCAGCGTCGCCGATATGGAGGTGCTGCTGTTGAGCCCGACCGACTTGTTCATCCGCGGAAAAAGGGCCGGCGCCACCAACGTCATCCTGCAGGACGCGAAAGGGGTGTGCTACCTGCGCGACATCGTCGTCTCGATCGACCCGGCCACGCTGCAGGCGAAGCTTGCCGAGCTCATGCCCGACGAGGGCGGCATCCGCGTCAAGAGCGCCGAAAACGCCATCGTCCTGACCGGCAAGGTCAGCGACGCGGCCATGCTGGACGAGGCGCTGCGCCTTGCCACCGCCTACGGCGACGGCAAGCG
>JACMLV010000128.1 GCA_014379395.1 Burkholderiaceae bacterium | reverse complement strand
CGCAACCCGACCGACGTCGAACTGATGATGTTCGCGCAGGCCAACAGCGAGCATTGCCGCCACAAGATCTTCAACGCCGACTGGACCATCGACGGCGTGGCGCAGGCCAAGTCGCTGTTCGGCATGATCAAGAACACCCACGAATTGCAGCCCAAGGGCACCGTGGTCGCCTACAGCGACAACTCGTCGATCATGGAGGGCGCCAGCGTGGCGCGCTTCTACCCGCGCGGCGCGAACCACGAATACGCCGCCTCGACCGAGCTGACGCACACCTTGATGAAGGTCGAGACGCACAACCACCCGACCGCGATTTCGCCGTTCCCGGGCGCCTCGACCGGCGCCGGCGGCGAGATCCGCGACGAGGGTGCGACCGGCCGCGGCGCCAAGCCGAAGGCCGGCCTGACCGGCTTCACGGTGTCGAACCTGATGCTGCCGGACGCGGTGCGCGGCTGGGAAAACGCCGCCAGCGTGACCGGCGCGGCCACCACCCGCGGCCAGGAAGCCGTGTACGGCAAGCCGGACCGCATCGCCTCGCCGCTGCAGATCATGATCGACGGCCCGCTCGGCGGCGCCGCGTTCTCCAACGAATTCGGCCGTCCGGTCTTGGGCGGCTACTTCCGCACCTATGAGCAAAACGTCGGCCTTGATGACGCCGCCAACGTGTTCGGCTACCACAAGCCGATCATGATCGCCGGCGGCATCGGCAACATCTCGGCCCGGCACACGCACAAGAACGACATCCCGGTCGGCAGCCTGCTGATCCAGCTGGGCGGCCCCGGCATGCGCATCGGCATGGGCGGCAGCGCGGCCTCGTCGATGACGACCGGCACCAACACGGCCGACCTCGACTTCGACTCGGTCCAGCGCGGCAACCCGGAAATGGAACGCCGCGCCCAGGAAGTGATCAACGCCTGCTGGCAGATGGGCGAGGACAACCCGATCATCTCGATCCACGACGTGGGCGCCGGCGGCCTCTCGAACGCCTTCCCGGAGATCACCAACGACGCCCGCCGCGGCGCGATCTTCGACCTGCGCAAGGTTCCGCTCGAAGAGAGCGGCATGGCGCCGAAGGAAATCTGGAGCAATGAATCGCAAGAACGCTACGTGCTCGCGATCGCGCCGTCCGACCTGCCGCTGTTCAAGGCGCTGTGCGAGCGCGAGCGCTGCCTGTTCGCCGCCGTCGGCGTCGCCACGGAAGAGCGCCAACTGAAGCTGATCGATCCGGAGCTGGGCAACGAGCCGGTCGACATGCCGATGGACGTCCTGCTCGGCAAGCCGCCGAAGATGCAGCGCGACGTCGTGCACGTGCAAAACGATTTCCCCGCGATCGAACTGACCGGCCTGGAACTGGCCGACGTCGCCCAGCAAGTGCTGCTGCTGCCGACGGTGGCCGACAAGTCCTTCCTGATCACGATCGGCGACCGCAGCGTCGGCGGCATGACCGTGCGCGACCAGATGGTCGGCCCGTGGCAGGTGCCGGTGGCCGATTGCGCGGTGACGGCGATGAGCTTCGAAGGCTACCTCGGCGAAGCGATGGCGATGGGCGAGCGCACGCCGCTCGCATTGCTCGATGCGCCGGCATCCGGCCGCATGGCAATTGCCGAAGCAATTACGAACATCGCCAGCACGCGCATCGCTGCTCTGAGCGACGTGCGG
>JACMLV010000127.1 GCA_014379395.1 Burkholderiaceae bacterium | reverse complement strand
GTCGGCGGCTTCCTCGGCCGCAAGAGCGACGGCGAACCAGGAGCCAAGACGATCTGGCGCGGACTCGATCAAGTCCACGCCGCAGCCGAGACGCTGCGCGCACTGCGCGATGGGCTTGGCTGATTTATGTATAACGACATGGTGTTAACCCGCTACCCGAATCGTCAGGTAAAACGATACGCCATCGACTAAACCGAGGCGGCGACCGACAGGCCAACAATGCGCTGTGGACTATCGCAATGGTCCGAATGAGAAGTGAGCCGCGAACCCGTGCTTATGTTGAACGGCGCACGGCGGAAGGCATGTCCAGCAAGGAAATCCATCGCTGCTTGAAGCGCTACATCATCAGGGAGCTTTACCCATTGATCCTGGCGGATTTGGCGGCGACCGAAATTTCTTGACATAGGAGCGTCAACGCCGTTGCGGAACGCTTCTTCCTGAATCTCAAGATGGAGCGCGTCTGGCAGCGGCAATACGCCAACCACGCCGAAGCCAAGGCCGACATCACGAACTACATCGTCGGCTTCTACAACTGCAAGCGATTTAATTCAGTATTGGGCAATCTGTCGCCCGCCGCTTACGAGCGGAAAATGGCAGAAGTTGAACCTATTGTTGTGTCCTAAATTACTTGACCACAGCATGCGGCGCTGGGTTGGTCGCGCCGGCCGTCGTGCAAGGCGACTTTCCAGCACTTGCTCGACAGTTCCAGCGAGACCGCCATCACGGCTTCGTTCAGCGTAAAATTTTTAATGCGGGCCGATTCCATTTCGCTCTCCTTAGCTGTTTGGTCGAACTCTCAGTTTAGGAACCGATTGGCATCTGCCCGCCTTTTTTTTAAATCATAGGATCTACATTTTTGCCGTCCGATGGTCAGTCGGCCGAGTAGATGTCGTTGTCCTTGGTCTCGGCGACGAACAGCGCGCCGATCACGACCGTGGACAGGGCGACGACGATCGGATACCACAGGCCGTAATAGATGTCGCCCTTGTAGGCCACCAGCGCGAAGGCGGTGGTCGGCAGCAGGCCGCCGAGCCAGCCGTTGCCGATGTGGTAGGGCAGCGACATCGAGGTGTAGCGGATGCGGGTCGGGAACATTTCGACCAGCATGGCGGCGATCGGGCCGTACACCATCGTCACGTAGATCAGCAGGATGAACAGCAGCAGCACCACCATGCGCTTGTTGATCTGGTCCGGGTTGGCGCGGGCCGGGTAGCCGGCCATGCGCATGGCGGCGTTGGCGCGCTTTTTGAACGCGGCTTCCTTTTCCTGGCTGGCGGCGTCGAAGCTCATGCGGTTGCGCTCCATGACGGCGTTGAAGGAGCTCAGTTCCTTGTTGCCGATGCGGATCTTGGCGATGCTGCCGGGCGGCGCGTCTTCCTTGCTGTAGTTGACCGAGCGCGCCGACAGCACTTGGATGGCGATGTCGCAGGAGGACGGAAATTTTTTCTCGCCGGTCAGGTTGAACTGGAAGTGGCAGGAGGCCGGATCGGCCACCAGCACCACCGGCGCGTTTTTGAGGGCTTTTTCCAGCGCCGGATTGGCGTAGTGGGTGAGGGCGCTAAAGATGGGGATGTAGGTCAGGGCGGCGATCAGGCAGCCGCCCAGGATGATGTATTTGCGTCCGATCCGGTCGGACAGGCTGCCGAAGACGATGAAGAACGGCGTCGCCATCAGCAGCGCGATGGCCATCAGGACGTTGGCCGTGGTCAGGTCGACCTTGAGGGTCTGGATCAGGAAGAACAGCGCGTAGAAGTGGCCGGTGTACCAGACCACGCCCTGGCCGGCGGTCAGGCCGAGCAGGGCCAGGATGACGATTTTCAGGTTTTTCCATTTGCCGAAGGCCTCGGTCAGCGGCGCTTTCGAGGTGCGGCCCTGGGCTTTCATCTTGGCGAAGGCGGGCGATTCGTTCATCGACAGGCGGATCCAGACCGATATGCCGAGCAGCATGACCGACACCAGGAACGGCACGCGCCAGCCCCACACCGAGAACGCCTCCTCGCCGGTGGCCAGGCGGGTGCCGAGGATCACCATCAAGGACAGGAAGAAACCCAGCGTGGCGGTGGTCTGGATCCAGCCGGTGAAGGCGCCGCGTTTCGCGTTGGGCGCGTGTTCAGCGACGTAGGTGGCGGCGCCGCCGTATTCGCCGCCCATGGCCAGCCCCTGCAGGATGCGCAGCGCGATCAGGATGATCGGCGCGGCGATGCCGATCGACTCGTAGCCGGGCAGCAGGCCGACGATGAAGGTCGAGCCGCCCATGATCATGATGGTGATGAGGAAGGTGTGCTTCCGGCCGATCATGTCGCCCAGGCGGCCGAAGATGATCGCGCCGAACGGGCGCACGATGAAGCCGGCGGCGAACGCCAGCAGGGCGAAGATGAAGGTGGTGCCGGCGTCGCCGACGAAGAATTGCTTGGCGATGATGGAGGCGAGCGAGCCGTACAGATAAAAGTCGTACCACTCGAAAACGGAGCCGAGCGAGGAGCCGAAGATGGCCTTGCGCTCGGCCGGCGTGATGGCGTCGCCCTTGGGCATGCTCTTGCGCGCGTCGGCGACCCTGCCGGGAATCGGCCCCATGTGTCTCTCCATCGAATTATTGTTGTCAGGCCGGCGGCAGAACGTTGCTGCGCCGGCATCGACTGTGGGGGCTGAAGCTTACGCCAAGCTTGCGCGCTGTGGCGGGGCGGGTCGGGGGAGGCGAAATAGGGCCGCAATTCTGGTAAGCTGCGGCGCCGCCGGCTTGGCCGGGCGGTCGATTCAACCTTGCCGATATAAAAGACACATGATCAAGCACATCGTTTTCTGGAAATTGAAGGACCAAGCCGAGGGCGCCGACCGCGCCGCCAACGCGCTCAAGATGAAGGCGCTGCTCGATTCCTGCGCCGATCTGGTGCCGGGGATCGTGAAATTCGAAGCCGCGCTGGCCCAGCCGGGGCTGGAGGCGACCTACGACGTGGTGTTGTATTCCGAATTCGCCGACCGCGCGGCGCTCGACGCCTATCAGGAGCATCCGAGCCACGTGGCGATCAAGCCCTTCATCGGCGCGGTGCGCGAGGCGCGCCAGTGCATGGATTACGAAGTCTGACCGCGTGGGCACAAAGGCGTGCCTCGGCGGCCCCGCCCACCCTGCAATTTTCAGACTGAACCAAGGGGCGACGGCGTTCAATCGGTGCAGTTGGCCGCTTGCGGCTCGATCTGCACCTCGTGCAGGTCGGCCGGGCGGTCGGCGTATAGCCTGACGACGGTCGAGGTGCGCGTGCCGTAGGCGGGCGACTCGATGCAGACGGCCGACAAGACGCGCTCCAAGTCGAGCGGCACGCCGGTGTCGGGCAGGCGGAAGTCCGGCGCGCGGGTGGTGTCGGCGAGCATTTCGAAATAGGCGGCGTCGGGCGCGCCCTGGCACAGCAGGCTGGCGAACTGGGCCTTGGTGGCGACCACCTTCGGCCAAGGGGCGTCGAGCAGCGCGTTCGACAGGCCGTAGATGCCGGGCGCCAGCGGCTGGCCGTTGCGCGGGTCGTCCTGGCCGCGGTTGGAAAACCAGATCAGGGTGTCGCGGTCGCCCAGCACCAAATTAAAACCGTTGTAGGCGGCGCAGCCGGGCCTGATTTGCGCCACGTATTCCTGCGGCGTCATGTTGCCCGACAGGTAATCGGCCACCAAGGCGCCGCGCGAGGGCGCGTCCGTGCGTCGATCCTGTGGGCTGCGCACGTTGGTGATGGCGGCGAAGCGCGAGCCGGCCGCCGCGTCGCGCGTGATGCCCATCCAGCTGCCGCCCGCTTCCAGGTCGCGCCCGGCGTAGACCTGCGGATGCTCGGGCCAGGCGCGGGCCGGCGCGCTGGGGCGCTGATAGAACTCGTCCCGATTGGCAGCGGCGATCAGCGGCGCGCCGGGAATGACTTGCCAGGCAAAAACGATCAAGCACATGTCATCAAGTCCATAAAAACTTCGGTGTGGCGCGGTCCGGCCAGCGCCGCCAAGCCAGCTTCCCGCGCCGCCTCGCCAAGGGTGGCCTCGAAATCGTCGGCCACGGCCGGATACACTTCCATCCAGGTCTGCACGCCGTCCCGCGCCAGCGGCCGGCGCTTGAGCTGGGCCGCGACCCCGTGGCGCGCCTGCAGGCCGGACTGCATCGCCCGAACCAGCGGCAGCAGGGCCGCCGCGTGCTCATCGGGCACCTTGTAATACACGTACAAATCCATCTTGGCCGCGCGCTACAGTTCGAGCGGGTCCAGCGCGTAGGGCATATCGAGCAGGCGCAGCGGCGCGCCGCCGGCCGAAGCGAGGCGCACGCTGCCCGCTTCCAACTGGCCTTGCTCGATGGCGGCCAGTTTCATTTCGACCAGCGCGTCGACGCCGCCGGCGCCGTTCGGCGCGACATTGACGAGCATGCCGCACGGCTGCTCCGGTTCGCTCACCAGGAACACTTCGTCGCCGGCTTTCGCGTCAAGGGAGGCGAGGGTGGCCAGCGTCATGCGCCGCTTGAGCTTGCCCAGATACTGGCTGCGCGCGACGATCTCCTGGCCCGGATAGCAGCCTTTCTTGAAATTGACGCCGCCGAGCAGCTCGAAATTGATCATCTGCGGCACGAACCGCTCTTGCGTCGCGGCGGTGACCTGCGGCACGCCGGCGTGCACGGCCGCCAGATGCCAGGCGTCGTTGCCGCCCTTGTTCAAGGTCGCGGCGAGCGCGGGAAACACGGTTTGCGCGTCGGCCGCCGACATCAACCACTGGTAGCGCGGCGCGCCGAGGGCGTCGGCCAGGCGGATCAGGGTGCCGAGCGGATGCTGGACGACGCCGTAGGGTTTTGCGGGCAGGGCCTCGAACCAGGCTTTGAGCGCGGCGTCGGCCTTGGCGCCGCCGATGCCGAGCATCACCTCGTTGGCGGCGTCAAGCGTGGCGTCGGCCAGCTTGGCCTTGGCGCGCATGACGAACATCTGCAGGCGCTTTTGCAGCGGTGCCTGGATGTCGCGCGCCAGTTCCAGGTAAATCGCCTCGGCGCTGCGCCACATCAGGAAAGTAGCCATCAGGCGCCCTTTGGGCGAGCAGTAGCCGGCCAGGCGCGCCTCGCCGACGGTCAAATGTTCGACGTCGTTGGTGAGCTGATTGTGCAGGAAGCTGGCGGCGTCCTCGCCGGTGATCGCGATCAGGCCGAGGTCGCCGATCGGGGCGACGAAGCCCGCGCGCAGCTGATCCACGCCGAGCGCAGCGCCGAAGTCGTCGATGCGTCCGTCGCGGCCGCGGCCGCCCTGTTCTACCAAGAAATGGTTCCAAGTATCCATAAATTCCGATTGGTTGATGATTTAAGCATTATCATTACGGGCTCATTATAGTGATGTCGCAGAGATCGCGCCGGGTGCGGCCCGGCGGCCTTGGCAGCGCGATTGCATGATTTACAAAACGATTTGCAAAACAATAAGTCTGGTTTTCCCATGATGGCTTTCATAAAAACAATACTGGTCAGCGCCCTCATCCTCGCCCTGGCTGGCGGCGGCGGCTTCGCCTACTGGGCCCGGCAGCCGATCACGACCGGGGAACCGGCGATCGAATTCACGATCTCGCCGGGCAGCGGCGCCCACGCCGCCGGCCAGCAGATCGCCGAGGCCGGCGTGCCGGTGCAGCCGCTGCTGTTCAACCTGCTCGCCCGCGCCACCATGAAAAGTTCGCGCCTGAAGGCCGGCGCCTACGAGTTGAAACCGGGCACCACGCCGCTGCGCCTGATCGACCAGCTGGTGCGCGGCGAGTTCGCGCAGGAAACGCTGACCATCATCGAGGGCTGGACCTTCCGCCAGATGCGCCAGGCGATGGCGGCCCACAAGGGTTTGAAGCACGACACGGCCGCGCTCAGCGACGAGGCCCTGATGGCCAAGATCAGCGAGGTTTACAAGCGGCCGGAAGGCTTGTTCTTCCCGGACACCTATCTGTTCGCCAAGGGCTCCAGCGAGTTGCAGATATTTAAGCAATCGCACGCGCTGTTGATGACCCGCCTGCAAGAGGCCTGGGCCAAGCGCGACCCGGCGCTGCCGTACAAGAACGCCTATGAGGCGCTGACGATGGCCTCGATCATCGAGAAGGAAACCGGGCAGAAATCCGAGCGCGGCATGATCGCCGGCGTGTTCGTCAACCGCCTCAGGCGCGGCATGCTGCTGCAAACCGACCCGACCGTCATCTATGGCATGGGCGACAAGTACGAGGGCAAGATCCACAAGCGCGACCTGGAAACCGACACGCCTTACAACACCTATACGCGCGCCGGCTTGCCGCCCACGCCGATCGCCCTGCCGGGCGTGCAGTCGCTCGCCGCCGCGCTCGGGCCGGCCGACACCGCCGCGCTGTACTTCGTCTCGCGCGGCGACGGCACCAGCCAGTTTTCCGCCAACCTGCCCGACCACAACCGGGCTGTGAACCAATACCAACGATAGGCCTGCCAGTTTCATGACATCCACCAGCCACCAGCGCGCCCGCTTCATCAGCTTCGAAGGCATCGACGGCGCCGGCAAATCGACCCAGATCGGCTTCGTCTCCGAGTTGCTGAAGGCGCGCGGCGTCGCGCTCGTCACCACGCGCGAACCGGGCGGCACGCCGCTCGGCGAAAAGCTGCGCGAACTGCTGCTGCACGAAAAGATGCATCTGGAAACCGAGGCCTTGCTGATGTTCGCCAGCCGCCGCGAGCACATCGCCCAGGTCATCGCGCCGGCGCTGGCGCGCGGCGAATGGGTGATCTCCGACCGTTTCACCGACGCCAGCTTCGCCTACCAGGGCGGCGGGCGCGGCCTCGACCGGGAAAAGATGGAAGCGCTCGAGCAATGGGTGCATCCAGAGTTGCAGCCCGACCTGACCTTGCTGTTCGACGTGCCGCTCGACGTCGCCCGCGCCCGGCTCGACGCCAGCCGCGCGCTCGACAAGTTCGAGCGCGAACGGGCCGATTTCTTCCAAGCCACGCGCGCCGAATACCTGCGCCGCGCGGCCCAGTTTCCCGAACGATTCCGCGTCATCGACGCGACCGGCACCATCGCCGAGACCGAGGCCCGGCTGCGCGACATCGTCGGCGAACTGCTGGCGCGCGGCGGCGCATCGTAGCGTGGGCACGGGGGTAACGTGCCCACCCTACATCGCGTCCCACGAATCGATTGAATTAAGCTATTGATTTAAAAGTATTTTCGAAAATGTCCACTTTACCTCCGCTTTATCCGTGGCAAGAAAGCGCCTGGCAACAGTTGCAGCAACTGCGCGCGCGCATGCCGCACGCGATCCTGTTCCATGGCGCGGCCGGGATCGGCAAGTCCGGTTTCATCGAACGCTTCGCCCAGGCCCTG
>JACMLV010000126.1 GCA_014379395.1 Burkholderiaceae bacterium | reverse complement strand
GTCGGCGCCGACCTGGCGCGGCAGGAAGCGACGATCAACGAGGTGCATCTCGACGGCGCCAGCGTCGCGCTCAAGCGCGACGTCAAGGGCCAACTCGACCTGGCGAACCTGATGGTGGGCGCGCCGCCGACGCCGCCGTCGCCGCCGGCGAAGGCGTCCAAGCCGGAGGCCGCCGCCCACTGGAAGCTGGCGCTCAAGCAAGTGCTGCTCGACGAGATCGCCTTGAGCGCCATCGATGAGACGGCCAAGCCGGCGCTCAAGGCGAGCGCGGAAAAAATCCGCTTGCAGTTCCAGCTGAACGCCGAGCAGAGCGGCGACAAGCTGAAGCTGACACTCGCCGACGCCGATTTTTCGCTCGCCGGTCTGGCGCTCAAAAGCGGCGCGCAGACGCCGTTCAAGCTGGCCCGGTTCGGCTTCAGCGACGGTGCCTTCGACCTCGACGCGCACCACGCCACCGTCAACCGGCTCTATGCCGAGGGCGGGCAACTCGAGCTCACGCGCGACCGCAAAGGCCAGCTCGCCATCCTCGACATGCTGCCTAAGGCCGGCGCCCCCGGCCCAGCGGCCGCCAAGCCAGCCGCGACGGCCGCCGGCGCGCCCTGGGTCACCGGCGCCAAGAGCGTCGAACTGAGCAAATTCGACGTCGCCATCGAAGACCAGGACAGCGCCATCAAGCTGCGCGTGCAAGACCTTGGCGTGAGGCTCGACGACGCCAGCGGCGACCTGGGCAAGCCGCTCAAATTCGATGTCGGGATGCGCGTGCGCGAAGGCGGCCAGTTGTCGGCGCGGGGCAAGGTGGTGCCGTCGAGCGGCGCGCTGCAAGCCGACGTCAAGATCAATCAGCTGGCGCTGGCGCCCTTGCAGCCTTTGCTGAGCCAGCACGTCAGGCTGAAGATCGCCGGCGGCAACGTTTCCGCGCAGGGCCGCCTGAGCATGGCGCCGCCGGGAACCAGGGAACCGAGCCTGCGCTACGCGGGCGGCTTCGACCTCGCCGGCCTGGCGCTCGACGAGGACGACGGCGACCGTTTCCTGGCGTGGAAAAGCGTGCGCGCCGACAAGCTGACCGCCAGCGTCGGGCCGAATCTGCTCGACATTCCTGTGCTGCGCATCATCGAGCCGAACGCCAAGCTGATCATCGAAAACGACCGCAGCCTGAACGCCGCCCGCCTGCTGGTGCAAGCCGATCCGGCCGCCACGCCGGCTCCCGTTCCGGTTGCGGCGCCCGCTGCGCCGAAGCCTGCCGCCACGGCGGCGGCCGATCCGTTCCCGGTGCGCATCCAGCGCCTGCGTTTTGAAGACGCCAAGCTCGATTTTGCCGATCTCAGCCTGCGGCCGCAATTCGGCGCCAAGATCTACGACCTGAACGGCGTCATCACGAGCCTGTCGTCGCGCCGCGACGCGCGCAGCCAGATCGAGCTCGACGGCCGCGTCAACGAATTCGGCATGGCGCGCATCCGCGGCGGCCTGACCCCCTTCGCGCCGCGCGACTACACCGACATCAACGTCGTCTTCAAAAACGTCGACATGGTGTCGGCCTCGCCGTACACGATGAAATTCGCCGGCTACAAAATCGCAGAGGGCAAGATTTCGCTCGACCTGCAATACAAGGTGCGCAACAGCGAGCTCGAAGGCGCCAACCAGATCGTCATCGACAACCTGACCTTGGGCGAGCGCATCGACAGCCCGGACGCCTTGAAGCTGCCGCTCTCGCTCGCGATCGCCATTTTGAAGGACAGCGACGGGCGCATCGACCTCGGCCTGCCGGTGTCGGGCAACATGAACGATCCGCAGTTCAGCTATGGGGCGGTGGTCTGGAAGGCGCTCGGCAACCTGCTGGGCAAGATCGTCACCTCGCCGTTCCGGGCGCTGGGCAGCCTGCTTGGCGGCGGCGGCGAAAAGCTCGAGGCGATCGACTTCGACGCCGGCAGCGACCGCCTGCTGCCGCCCGAGCGCGAGAAGCTGAAACAGGTCGCCAAGATCCTGGCCAAGCGCGCCCAGCTCAAACTGTCGGTGCCGGGGCAATACAGCGAAGCGGCCGATGGCGCCGTGCTGAAAACCCGCCTGGTGCGCGCCGAGATCGCCAAGCGCGCCGGCGTCAAGCTCGAGAGCGGCGAGGAATTGGGGCCGGTCGATCTGGGCGAGCGCGCCATGCGCGGCGCCTTGCGCGGCCTGTACGCGGATCGCTTCGGCTCGGAGGAACTGGACAAGCAGAAAAAGGCGGCCGAGGGCGCCGCTGGCGTGGTGGCGGCGGCTCCGGCCGAGGGCGCCGCGCAGGCGGATGCGGAT
>JACMLV010000125.1 GCA_014379395.1 Burkholderiaceae bacterium | reverse complement strand
CAGCGGTTCGATGGCGTCGCGCACCTTGTCGTTGGCGTAGGTGATCGCCAGTTCCGCGCCGAGCTCGCGGAACGCCTTGGCGCAGCCGTAGGCGATCGAATGCTCGTTGGCGATGCCGGTCACGAGCGCCTTGACGTTTTTGAGTACCTGCGGGGGTGTGTCGAATGTCATAGTGGTTTTATGCTGTTTTCAAGTGAGGGGCGCCAGGACTTCCTGGCGCGGCGAGCCCGATGGCCGCCAGCGTGTGGCGCGCGATCATCAGCTCTTCGTCGGTCGGGATCACCCAGGCCGAAACCCGGCTCTCGGGTGTGCTGATGCGGCTGTCGCCGCGCTCGTTGGCGGCGGGGTCGAGTTCAAGGCCAAGCCAGGCGGCGGCGCGGCAGACCCGTTCGCGGATCAGCGGCGCGTGCTCGCCGATGCCGGCGGTGAACACCAGCGCGTCGATGCCTTGCATCGCCGCCGCGAGGGAGCCGATTTCGCGTCCGATGCGATAGACCAGCAGATCGATCGCGTCGCGCGCGCGCGGCGCGTCGCTGGCGAGCAGGACGCGCACGTCGCTCGACACGCCGGACACCCCGAGCAGTCCCGACTGTTTGTAAAGCAAGGCCTCGATGGCGCGCGCATCCATGTTGTGCTCGCTCATCAGGTGCAGGACCACGCCCGGATCGAGGTTGCCGCAGCGCGTGCCCATCGGCAGGCCGTCGACGGCGGTGAAGCCCATCGTGCTGGCCACGCTCTCGCCGTCGACCAGCGCGCACATGCTCGCGCCGTTGCCCAGGTGGGCCACCAGCGTGCGTCCCTGCGCGGCGCGCGGGGCGAGGTCCGGCAAGACGCTGCCGATGTACTCGTAGGACAGGCCGTGAAAGCCGTAGCGTTGTATGCCGCGCCCGGTGAGCTCGGCGGGCAGCGCGAAAGCCTGGGCCACGCCGGGCTGGGTGCGATGGAAGGCGGTGTCGAAACAGGCGACCTGCGGCAAGTCCGGAAACAGGCCGGCGATCATGCGGATCGGCTCCAGGTTGTGCGGCTGATGCAAGGGCGCAAGGGGCGTCAGCTTTTCCAGCTGGCCGATCAGCGCCGGCGTCACCAGCGCCGGCTGCGCGAAATCGGCGCCGCCATGCACCACGCGGTGGCCGACCGCGATCAGTTGCCCGGTCCCATAGTGGCCGCGCAGGAACCACAGCACGAATTCGATCGCCTGCCGGTGTCCGAATCCGGCCTCGCCATTCCACACCTTGCGCCCGAGCGGTTCGCCGTCGGCATCGCCGGCGGCGAACCGCGGCGTCGTCGTGTACAGGCCCTCGATCTGGCCATGCATGGTCAGCCGAGGCTTGCGGCCGCGCGCCTCGAACGCGGAGAACTTGACGCTGGACGAACCGGCGTTCAAGACAAGAACAATTCCATCCATGGTTTCACCCTACGTTCTTGGTTTGCTCGCGGCGCGCCTTGGCGACCCGCGCCGCGACGGCGCAGGACGCCAGGCGCGTCATGGTCGAGTCGGCGCGGCTGGTCAGGATGATCGGCACGCTCGCGCCGAGGACGACGCCGGCCGCGTCGGCGCCGGCCAGGAAGGACAGGCTCTTGGCCAGCATGTTGCCCGCCTCCAGGTCCGGCACCATCAGCACGTTGGCGCGCCCGGCGACCGGCGAACTGATCTGCTTGATCTTGGCGGCCTCCGGGTCGATGGCGTTGTCGAGCGCCAGCGGGCCGTCGACGACGGCGCCGGTGATCTGATGCCGGTCGACCATCTTGCACAGCGCGGCCGCTTCCAGCGTGGAAGGCACCTTCGGGTTGACCGTTTCCATCGCCGACAGGATGGCCACCCGGATCTCCTTGAACATCAGGGCATGCCCGAGATCGATCGCGTTTTGCAGGATGTCGACCTTTTCCTCCAGCGTCGGCGCGATGTTCACGGCCGCGTCGGTGATGATGAGCGCGTCGTCGTACTCCGACACGTCCATCACGAAGCAGTGGCTGAGGCGGCGCCCGGTGCGCAGGCCCGAGTCGCGCCGGACCACCGCGCCCATCAGCTCATCGGTGTGCAGGCTGCCCTTCATCAGCGCTTCCGCCTTGCCTTCGCGCACCAGTTGCACCGCCGCCGCCGCCGCGGCCTGGCTGTAGGGCGTATCGACGATGGGAAAGGCGTCGATGCGTATGCCATGTTGCCGCGCCACCGCCTCGATGCGCTGCCGCGGCCCGACCAGGATCGGCGCGATCAGGCCCATTTCGGCCGCGTGCGCCGCCCCTTCAAGCGAGCTCTGGTCGCACGGGTGCGCGATCGCGACGGGCATCGGAGGCAAGCGCGAACAATAGTCGATCAGCTGGTGCCATTTTTTGTGTTTTCTTTCCATTTCAGTCTTTCAATGCGTCTTCGAACGATCAAGCCGCGATGCGGCGTCCGCGCGGCGCGGCGGTTTTCGCGTTCGGGGCCAAGGCCGCGCGAATCCGCGCCAGCACCTGCCGTCGTTTCGGATCCAGTTCCAGCTTGTGCACGCGGCGGTCGGTGTGCAAGAGGTCGAGCAGCGCCAGCAGCCGCTCGCGGTCGCCGGGCGAGGCGAGCAGGTCGGGCAAGGTGTCGAGCGCCTTGTCCGCTTCGTAATAGACGATGATGTGCTGCTCGCCGTCGATGCGGCGCCACTGCTCGGCCGGCAGCTCCGGCAGATAAGCGGCATAGGTCTCCATGAGCTCCTCGCGCATGACCAGTTCGGACAGCGGCATGGAGACGCCGTCGCGCGTCAGCAGGCAGGTCACGCGCGCGATGGCTTCCGCGTAGCCGCCGCTGGAAATGGCGGCCAGGGCATGCTTGACGACCGGCAGATCGCGCGCGTCGACGGCCGCCGCGGCCTCCGGCTTCGCTTGCCCCTGCTTGTCGGCCAGGTGTTGCGCAAACGGGCTGGCATAGTTGGCGAAGAAGGTCGCCTCGGTGCCGGCATCGCGCAGCCCCCGGTAGCAATCGAGCGCGGCGCTGATCAGCTCCGAACCGGTGTGCTCGGCGCGCCGCAACGGATGGGTTGCGTCGATTTCCGCGCGCTGGGCTTTGACTGCCTCCGCCGCCGGCGCGAGCCATGCGAGACACGGGTTGAGATCGGAGAAGGCCCAGCGCTGGAAACGCAGCGGATGGAACTCGCGCAACATGTGCGCGCTCTGTTCGTTCGACAGCGCCTGCACCAGGGGCTGGGCGAACAACTCATAGGCGCGCTGGTTGAAGTCGGAGATCAACGACACGGCTTCGAACGGCTTTTCATCCTCGCGCTCGAAGCGATTGAAATGACGCTTCATGTCCTCGAGCCGATGTTCCGTGAATTCGACGTCGTACGCCGGCTGTCCGTCCTTGCCGGTGCGCGTGTTGATGGTCATGCCGTACAAGCCGGGCGGCAGCAGATCGATCTGATTGAGCATCGACACAATCTGCCGGTACTCCTTTTTCGCGACCTTGCCGGAGACGAAAATGCCGAGATGGCCGACATCCTGATGTGTCAGCCCGACGATCGTCTGGCCGCGCGCCTTGATTTCCTCCGTGCTGTCGTACAGGTCGATGACCCAATTGAAGGCCTGTTGCGGCGGAGTGATGTTGTCGCCCAGGGAGGCGAACAGGACGATCGGCGATTTAATCTGGCGCAGGTCGAAGGCCTTGCCGCCCGGCCCCTTGACTTCGCCCGACCAGAGCTTGTTGCCGATGAAGAGATTGCGCGTGATCCATTCGATCTCGGCGCGGTTCATCAGGTAATAGCCACCCCACCAGCGTTCGAACTCGAGGAAGCGCGCCGTCTCGGTGTCGACATTGCGGTACAGGTCGTAATATTTGTTCCACAGCGTGTTGGCGGGATTGAGCGACTCGAAGTTCTGCACCAGATGCGCGCCGTCGAACTTGCCGTTGCCCATGTCGGCGGTGAACGACGCCAGCCAGGTGCCGCCAAGAATGCCACCGGAGTAACGCATCGGGTTGTCGCCCTGCCCTTCGCTCCACGCGCCGCTCCAATAGGACATCGGCGCGCCGACGACGACGATCGGGCCGGCGTCCTCGGGGTCGGTGGTGGCCAGCATCATCGCCGCCCAGCCGCCCTGGCAGTTGCCGATGATCGCCGGCTTGGGGCTGTCGGGGTGCAGCGCCCGCACTTTTTTCAGGAACACCTGTTCCACCTCGCAGACGTCGAGCAAGGTCTGGCCTGGCTCCGGGTCGCGATAGAACACCACGAAATACACCGGATGCCCGCCGTGCAGCGCCGCGCCGACCTGCGAGTCTTCCTTGAAGCCGCCGATGCCGGGGCCATGGCCGGCGCGCGGATCGATGATCAGGTAGGGCCGCATTGCAGGATCGACCGTCACGCCTTCGGGCGGCACGATCCGCAGCAGGGCGTAATTGACCGGGCGCTCGAAGCTGCGTCCGTCGAGGACGGTCTCATAGTCGAAATGCAAAAGCGGCTTGAGGCCGCTCGCGGTGTGCTCGCGGTAGCCATTGCCGCGCTGGCGCAACGCGTCCCAGAACAGGATCGCGCGTTGCACGGCGTCGACCGCGTACGAACCGGCGTCCGCGAGCTGGGGCAATGCCGCCGCGTCGGGACCATCCGTTTTGAAGGCCGCGCTGACCCGTCCGGTGAAATGTTCGAATGCTTGTTTGGTGCGGTCCTGGTAGATGCCCCACAACTTCATCGGGACTTCATGGCTGCTGATCAGCTGTTTTGTTCCATTCATAGCGAATTCCTGGTTGAGATTGGGAGGTGGCGTAGTGGGCCACCTCCCCGGATGGCCGCTGTTGGCGGCCGGCTCTGCGGTTGCGCTCGCAACGCGGTT
>JACMLV010000124.1 GCA_014379395.1 Burkholderiaceae bacterium | reverse complement strand
TCAACAGCGCGGTCGGCAGCGCGCCGGCCAGCTGGCCGATCAGGGCGCGCCGCGCCACCACGCTGTGCTCGATATCGCGCGCGACATAGACCGCGTTCGACATTTGCTGCGCGACGACCTGGGCCTGCAACTGCCCTTGCACGAAGGGCACCACCAGCGCCAGCCGGAAGATGGTGCCGAGCACAATCATGAAAACGCCAAGCGCGACAAACCGGAATTTCATGCTCTGGGGAATGTTCATATCCGGGCAATGATACCGAAAATTAGGCGCGCGCGGACATCGCCCATAGCCGGCGACGGAATATAATGACCAGTTGGACTTTCCCGCCGAGGATGCGATGAAACCGAGCAACCATGCAAAAATAATCACAGCAGACGATCCGGCCCAGCGCCGCCGCCTGTTTCTCAAGCTGGGCGTGAAACTGGGCGGCGCGGCGCTGGCGGCCGGCCTGGCCGGCCATGCCGGCGCCAAGGCGATGCTGCCGGCGCCCGGCGGGGCCGAGCGCAAGTTGCGCCTGTACAACACGCACACCGGCGAACAGACCAACGCGGTCTACTGGGCCGAGGGGCGCTACCAGGCCGACGGCATGGCCGACATCAACCGTCTGCTGCGCGACCATCGCTCGGGCGAGGTGAGCCAGATGGACACCGGCCTGCTTGACTTGCTGTGCACGCTGTCGACGCGGCTCGACACGCAGCAGCGCTTCGAGATCATCTCCGGCTACCGCTCGCCGGCCAGCAACGCCCTGCTGCGCGAACACAGCAACGGCGTGGCGCAGCGCAGCCTGCACATGGACGGCCTGGCGGTCGACCTGCGCGTGCCGGGACGCGCGCTGGCCGACGTGCGCCGCATCGCGCTCGCGCTCGGCGGAGGCGGGGTCGGCTACTATCCGGCCTCGGACTTCGTCCACGTCGACGTCGGCCGGGTGCGCAGCTGGTAAACAAACGCAAACGGCACGCCCCGGCAGCGGTAACCGCCAATGGGGTTTTCAGGCAGTGGTACGAGGGAAGTAAAACAAGCGAAGTAATACAAGGGAAGTGGTACACGGATGCTTCAAGTTTCAGGTTGTTTGTATAGTCTGCGCAGTCGCTTCAAACGTGCCGTATCGATACTGTTATTCGGTTTGTTGATCGGGCCGGCCGGTTTCGCGCTGGCCGATGAAGGTCCGCGGTGGCTCCAGGACGGCCGCCCCAATGCCGACGCGACGCAAGCGATCGCGCTGCTGCAGGCGGCCGGCGCCGATGGCCTCGACCCGGCAAACTATCAGGCCGGGCCGCTCGCCAACACCGCCGCCCAGGCCGGCCCGCTGTCCCCCGCCGAGCAAAGCGCGTTCGCCGCCAGCCTGACCGCGGCGATGCAGCGTTTCATCTCCGACCTGCATTTTGGCCGCGTCCAGCCGCGCGACATCCACATCGCCTTCAAACTTCCGCCCCAGCAGTTCGATCCAAACGCCTACCTGAAGACGGCCGTCGCCAACCACACGCTGGCCGCCTCGGTGCGCGCGGCGGCGCCGCAGTTGCCGCTGTACGCCACCTTGCGCGAGGCGCTGGCCCACCACCGCGAACTGGCCAAGCACCCCACCGTGCAGGACGCGCTGGCGGCGCCGGCGGGCGGCAAGCTCGAACCCGGCAAGCCGTATGCCGGCTTGGCGCAACTGGCGCAAAGGCTGATCGCGCTGGGCGACCTGGCCGCCGACACCCAGGTTGGCACGGTGTATTCAGGGGCCCTGGTCGATGGCGTGAAAGCCTTCCAGCTGCGCCATGGGCTGGGCGCCGACGGCGTGCTCGGCAAAGCCACGCTCAAACAGCTGAACCTGCCGCTGGCCGCGCGCATCCGCCAGATCGAGCTGACTTTGGAGCGGCTGCGCTGGACCCCGCTGCTGCTGAGCGAGCGGATGATCGTGGTGAACGTGCCCGAATTCGTCCTGCGGGCCTACGAGCTGAAGGACGGCGGCATGCGCCTGTCGATGAACGTCATCGTCGGCAAGGCGCTCAACACGCGCACCCCGCTGTTCGTCGAGGAGATGCGCGCCATCGAATTTAGTCCGTACTGGAATATTCCGCCGTCGATCGCCAAGGCCGAGACCGTACCCAAGCTGCGCCGCGAGCCGGGCTACTTCGAGGCGCAGGGACTCGAATTCGTCGGCGCCGACGGCCACGCCAGCGCCACCTTGTCGGAGGCGAACCTGGACGCCGTCATGCAGGGCAAAATGCGCATCCGCCAGCGCCCGGGCGAGAAAAACGCGCTCGGCGACATCAAGTTCATCTTCCCCAACAACGACAACATCTACCTGCACCACACGCCCTCGGTCGAGCTGTTCGGGCGCCAGCGGCGCGACTTCAGCCACGGCTGCATCCGGATCGAGGACCCGGTCGCGCTGGCCCGCTTCGTGTTGCAAAGCCAGCCCGAGTGGACCGAGGAGCGCATCCGCGCCGCCATGGACAGCGGCAAACCGACCACGCTGCGCCTGGCGCATCCCCTGCCGGTCGTGATCGCGTATGCGACCGTGATCGTCAAGAACAAGCAAGTGCATTTTTTCGAAGACATCTACGGCAACGACAAACTGCTCGACGCCGCCATGAAAGCCAAAAAACAATGAAAAAAACGGTATTGCTCGGCACCTTGCTCGGCGGCTTGGTGGGCACCGGGGCCGGCGCCCAGGCGGCCGCGTCCAACACGGCGCAGGTGTACGGCGTGGCCGG
Source organism: Burkholderiaceae bacterium (assembly GCA_014379395.1). Lineage (GTDB taxonomy): Bacteria > Pseudomonadota > Gammaproteobacteria > Burkholderiales > Burkholderiaceae_D > Janthinobacterium. The sequence continues at coordinate 654 of JACMLV010000124.1, read as the reverse complement.
CGTCTTTCTCGCCAGAACCAAGCTCAGCGGCGACGCGGGCGCCGTGATCCAGGAACTCCCCGGCGGGCTGACCACCTCCTTCATCGGCGTGCGCGGCGAGGAGGATCTGGGCGGCGGCTACAAAACCATCTTCGCGCTGGAAAGCTTCCTGCGCCCCGACACGGGCGAACAGGGCCGCTACACGGGCGATCCCCTGTTCTCGCGCAACGCCTGGGTCGGCGTCGAGGGCGATTTCGGGCGCCTGATGCTGGGGCGCCAGATCAACCCGATCTATATGGTGATGGCGCAACTGAGTCCATACGGCAACGCGATCGGCTTTTCGCCGCTGGTGCAGCACACCTTCGTGCCGCAGTTCGGCGGCGCGATCCTCGGCGACACGGCCTGGAGCAACGCGCTGCGCTATGTGTCGCATGTGGTGGGCGGCTTCCGCGGCATGGCGATCTACGCGCCGGGCGAGAGCGCGAAGGGGGCCGGCGTGGCCAACCTCGGCCTGCACGGCATCTATGCCAACGGCAAATTCGGCGCCTCGCTGTCGGCGCAGCGCCTGCGCGCCAACGGCGGCGTCGCGCTGCCGGCCGAGCAACTGGCCGGCGTGGCCGGCATGGCCTACGACTTCGACGTGGCCAAGGCCTTCGCATCGGCGGCGCGCACCCG
>JACMLV010000123.1 GCA_014379395.1 Burkholderiaceae bacterium | reverse complement strand
TCGGCCAGCGCGCGTGCGCCACCTTGCGCGCGATGCAAATGGCATCGACCTGCCAACGCGCCGCGTTCGTCGCGAGCGTCTTGCCGCAGTCGAGCCACGCCATGCCCGGCGTGGACGACGCGCCGCACCTGGCGCGGCGCCTGCTGCGCGCGCCCGGCGAAAAACTGCGCGTGACGCTCGACGCCTCCCTGCAACGCTTCGCCAGCGAAACCCTGCGCACCCACCTGGCCGAACTGGCCGAGCGCAACGTCGAAGACGGCGCCGTCGTCGTGCTCGACAACCGCAGCGGCGAGGTGCTGGCCTACGTCGGCTCCAGCGGCGCCCTCTCCAGCGCCGCCGCCGTCGATGGCGTCGCCGCCGCGCGCCAGCCGGGATCGACGCTGAAACCCTTCCTCTACGGCCTCGCGATCGACCAACGCTGGCTGACCGCCAGCTCCGTGCTCGACGATTCCCCGCTGGCGTTGAACACACCGTCGGGCCTGTACATTCCGCAGGACTACGACCGCCATTTCCACGGCGCCGTCAGCGTGCGCGCCGCGCTGGGCTCGTCGCTCAACGTGCCGGCGGTGCGCGCGCTGACCATGGTCGGCGTCGATCGCTTCCTCGGCAGCCTGCGCGATTTCGGATTGAAGAGCCTGACGCGCGACGCCGACCACTACGGCTTCGGACTGGCCTTGGGCGGCGCCGAAACCAACCTGCTGGAACTGAGCAACGCCTATCGGGCGCTGGCCAACGGCGGCCAATGGAGCGCGGTGCGCTTCACGCCGGATCAGGCGCCGACGCCCGCACGCCGCGTGCTCGGCCCGCAAGCGAGCTTCATCGTCGGCGACATCCTGTCCGACCCGACCGCGCGCGCGATCACCTTCGGACTATCGAGCGCCCTCTCGACGCGCACCTGGGCGGCCGTCAAAACCGGCACCAGCAAAGGCATGCGCGACAACTGGACGATTGGCTACACGGACCGCTACACCGTGGGCGTATGGGTCGGCAACTTCTCCGGCGCGCCGATGTGGGACGTCTCCGGCGTCACCGGCGCCGCGCCGATATGGCGCGACGTAATCGAGCATCTGCATGAGCAAGTGGGCGGCCGCGCACCGACGCCGCCGGCCGGCGTGCTGCGCCAGAACATCGTGTTCAAGCCGGCGTTCGAGGCGCCGCGCGGGGAATGGATCATCGCCGACGGCGCCAGGCCGGCCGAGGCGAACGTGGAGACGGTCATCACGCAACAATTGGTCGCCGCGCGCGCGCAACTGATCGCGCCACCCGATGCCGCCATCATCGCGCCCGACCCCGACATCCCCGAGCGGAGGCAATCCTTGCTGCTTCAGTCAAGCAGCGCCAGCCGAACCTGCCTGCGCCTCGACGGCAAGCCGGTCGCGCGCTGCGGGCAGAACATGGCGCTGCTGACGCTGCCGCAGGCGGGCAAGCATGTCCTGACGCTCACCGATCCCAAGGGCAAGCCGCTCGATCAGCATGTGTTCGAAGTGCGCGGACTAAGCGCGAAGCGGGCCGGGCCGTTGAAAAATTAGCGCATCGTCAATCCGCTTCCCACCAGCAAATCCCGTTAAGGCGACGATGGAAAAATGATGCGGTCAGGTCTTGCGTTTTGCCTTTTTCCCAGGCGAGGCAAAAGGCAATGCCTGACCCCATTCACCTCTCTCCACGTCAACGTTAGGCACAAAACGTCGTAGCCAACCCGGCCGGCTATTGGATTGATGCTTAGACGCGAAAAATTCGAGCGTTTTTAACGCTTTCGCCGAAACAATGCGCTGCCATAATTTCACATACTCGTTGAACTCTTCGGTGTAGTCACGATGCTCGACCATGGAC
>JACMLV010000122.1 GCA_014379395.1 Burkholderiaceae bacterium | reverse complement strand
TCGGCCTGGCCATGGCCGGCATGCTGTCGGACAGCCCGGCGCTGGCGCAGGAGGCCGAGGAGCTGGGCGCGGCGCTGCGCGAGCCGGTCAGCGAGGCCGAGTTCGAGGCCCTGGCGCAACGCCTGAAGCACCTGTGCTACCAGATCGAGCAGCACGGCGACGACCGCGCCGAGCGCCAGGAGCTGCTGCTCAAGCTGTTCCACCTGCTGCTCGAGAACGTCGGCGGCCTGGTCGACGACGACAGCTGGCTGCACGGCCAGATCGCGGCGGTGCGCGAGCTCATCGCCGGCCCGCTCGAGGTGCGCGCGCTGGAGGAGGCGACGCGCAGCCTGAAGCAGGTGATCTTCCAGCAGGGCCAGCTCCGGCACAGCCTGGCCGACGTCAAGCTGACCATGAAGAACATGATGCTGGCCTTCATCGAGCGGCTCGGCCTGCTCGCCGCCAGCACCGGCGACTTCCATGAAAAAATCACCGGCTTCTCCGGCCAGATCGGACGGGCCGACAACATCGGCGAACTCAACGCCGTGCTCGGCGAGGTGCTGCGCGAAACCCGCGCGGTGCAGGACGAGGCCCTGCAGGCGCGCGACAACATGGTGCGCGCGCGCCAGGACGCGCAGGACGCCGAACAGCGCGTGCACCAGCTCGAGGCGCAGCTGCGGCAGATGAGCGAGCTGGTGCGCGAAGACCAGTTGACGGGCAGCCTGAACCGGCGCGGCCTGGACGACGTGTTCGCCCGCGAGAGCGCGCGCTGCGCCCGCCGCGGCACGCCGCTGTGCATCGCCATGCTCGACCTGGACGACTTCAAGCGCTTGAACGACCGCTACGGCCACCTGGCCGGCGACGCCGCCCTCCAGCACCTGGTCAAGATCGTCAAGGACACGCTACGCACGATGGACGTGATCGCCCGCTTCGGCGGCGAGGAGTTCCTGATCCTGCTGCCCGAGACCACGCTCGAGTCGGCGGCGCAGACCATGACGCGCCTGCAGCGCGAGCTGACGCGCCACTTCTTCATGCACGACAATGAAAAGGTGCTGATCACCTTTTCCGCCGGGGTCGCCCTGCGCGCGCCCGAGGAGGACCTGGCCGCGCTGGTCGAGCGCGCCGACCAGGCCATGTACCAGGCCAAGCACAGCGGCAAAAACCGCGTCATCGTCGCCGCGCCGGCGCCGTCCCGGGCCTGAGCGCGGCCTTGCGGCCCGGTTTTGGCCCGGTTGCGGGCCGGTATCGGGCCGAAACGCCGCCAAAACCGGCCCGCGCGCCCGTCAAACCGGCCGAAAAAATATTTTATTTCCCCCTCAAGATTCGACATCGGCTGCCGTTTAGCGGGCCGCCCCGCGCAAATTGAAGGCCGAATTCACAAATTAAAAATGCTTATTTGCACTAATTTTCCAGGGCGGGCGACCGTTACCCTATACAACAGCGGTTTGATTGTCTCGATGTAGCGAGGCAGACCAAAGTGAAGAGCGCAGAGCCCAAATCGACTTATCTGGAGAATTACCATGGCACAGAATATCAACACCAACATCTCGTCCCTGAACTCGCAACGCAATCTGAGCACCTCGCAAGCCTCGCTCACGACTTCGCTGCAACGCCTGTCTTCGGGCCTGCGCATCAACAGCGCCAAGGACGACGCCGCCGGCCTGGCCATTTCCGAGCGTTTCACCTCGCAAATCCGCGGCAACAACCAAGCCGCCCGCAACGCCAACGACGGCATCTCGCTGGCGCAAACGGCTGAAGGTGGTTTGTCCACCGCCGGCGACCTGCTGCAGCGTGTGCGCGAACTGACGGTGCAATCGGCCAACGGCAGCAACTCCGATTCCGACCGCAAATCGATCCAGAACGAGGTCGCGTCCCTGACCTCCGAACTCGAACGCGTCGCCAACACCACCCAGTTCAACGGCACCAACGTGCTCGACGGCAGCCTGACCAGCACCCAGTTCCAGGTCGGCGCCAACGCCAACCAGGTCATCTCGGTCGGCGTGGCCAGCGCCAAAACCACCGACATCGGCAACAACACGCTCAGCTCCGGCGCGACCGCCGCGGTCGCGATCTCGGCGGCCTCGATCACCGGCAACGCCGACACCCGCACCGATTCGAACGGCGCCGCCGTCGCCAGCTTCCAGAACTCGGTCGCGGCGCAAACCCTGACGATCACCTCCGGCGCCGGCACCACCACCGACGTCAGCATCGCCGCCGGCGACAGCGCCAAGAAAATCGCCGCCGGCCTCAACGCGGCGAGCGGCAAAACCGGCGTCACCGCCACCGCCAGCACCGTCGCCACCATCTCCAAGATCGGCGTGGACGCCGGCGGCGCGTACGTCGACGGCGCGGTGCAGTTCGAATTGCGCGGCGCCAACTCGATCGACAACGACGCCGATTCGCAGGCGGTGACGATCTCGGCCACCGTGAAAAACGGCGACCTGTCGGGCCTGGCCCAGGCGATCAACGCCCAAAGCGCCACCACCAACATCACCGCCAGCATCAAAACCGATGCGAGCGGCCTGAAAGAGCTGCAACTCAACAACGCCAACGGCGACGACATCCAGATCAAGGACACCAGCAGCGGCGCCGCCAACGGCATGAGCGTGGCCGAGATCCGCGGCGCCGACACCGTCAAAGCGATCGGCAACACGCCCGCCACGGCGGGCACCACCGCACTGCTGACCGGCGCCACCGCGGTCGTCGGCGGCCACCTGGACTTCTCGTCCAACAGCGGCTTCTCGATGGTCAGCGACGACGCCACCGACACGGTGCTGGACACCGCCACCACCGGCAGCGAACTGCAATCGGTCGCCAAACTGGACGTGAGCACCGTGGACGGCGCCAACAAAGCGCTGCTGACCATCGACGCCGCGTTGAGCGCGATCAACAGCAACCGCGCCTCGCTCGGTGCGATCCAAAACCGCTTCGCCTCGACCATCTCGAACCTGCAATCGACGACGGAGAACATGTCCGCCTCGCGTAGCCGGATTCAAGACACGGACTTCGCTTCGGAAACGGCCAACCTGACCCGCGGCCAGATCCTGCAACAAGCCGGTACCGCGATGCTGGCCCAGGCCAACTCGCTGCCGAACGGCGTGTTGTCCTTGCTGCGTGGCTAAAACGCGATAGGTTGACCTCACCGTCGATGTAGCGCGTACCCCGGCTGACTTGGTTAGCCGGGTTTTTTTCACAGGAGGGAAGCATCATGAGCATCGATTCGATAGGCTCCACCGCCCCGGCCAGAAGCGCCGAGCGCAACGCCGCCGACACGGGCCTGACGCAAGGCGCGGCGCGCGCGGCCGGCGGCAGCGGCACGACCCCGGCCGCGGCGCTGGAGACGAACGCCGCCGTCAAGGGCGGCGCGCCCGTGCCCACGCTCGACCAGGTCACCAAGGCGGTGTCGGAGCTGAACCAGTCCAAACAAGCCCAGGTACAAGGCTTGGAGTTTTCCATCGACAACGACAGCAAGCGCACCGTGGTCAAGGTGGTCGACCAGACCACCAAGGAAGTGCTGCGCCAGATCCCCACCGTCGAGGTGCTGGAGATCGCCAAGTCGCTCGACTCGGCCAAGGGCCTGCTGCTCAAGCAGACCGCCTGAGGCGGGCTCTGCCCGGCCGCGCGCCGGGCGGATCCAAATTGGCCGGCCGGCATGGCCGGCGGCCGGCGCGCGCCGGCAACAACGGGTTTTTGCCCGGCGAATCAGAAACAAGCCGGTAAACACCCCTCTCACGTCCTGTTAGATTGCGCGCGCAGTCGCGTAAAGTAACGTTTTGGTTAGGAGTTCATCATGGCGGGCATTTCTTCTCCCGGAATCGGCTCCGGCCTCGACGTCAACGCGATCGTCTCCAAGCTCATGTCGGTCGAGTCGGCCCCGCTGACGGCGATGGACAAGAAGACCGCCAGCTACCAGGCCAAGGTGTCGGCCCTCGGCACGCTCTCGAGCGCCGTCAGCACCTTCCAGGGCTCGCTCTCCGGACTGCTGTCGCTGACCGGCTTCCAGTCGCTCACCAGCACCTCCACCAACACCGACGTGCTGGTCGGCTCGGCCACCAGCAAGGCCAAGCCCGGCACCTACAAGATCAACGTCGACCAGGTGGCCCAGGCGCAGTCGCTGGCGGCCGCCGGGCGCCTCAGCACCACCGCCGCGATCGGCCTGGGCGCCACCACCACCGTCTCGTTCCAGTTCGGCGCGGTCAGCGGCGGCAGCTTCGGCGTGGCCGGCGGCGCGCTGCCGGCCGGCGTGGCCAGCGGCGGCATCACGCCCGGCGCGCTCACCATCAACAACACCCGCATCACCACCGACGCCAGCGTCAAGAGCGCCAAGCTGCTGGCCGACGCCATCAACGCCAAGAGCGAGACCACCGGCGTGTCGGCCACGGCCAGCACCAGCACCGGCGCGACCCTGTTCGGCGACGGCGCCGGCGCCAGCAGCTGCGGCGCCGTCGA
>JACMLV010000121.1 GCA_014379395.1 Burkholderiaceae bacterium | reverse complement strand
TCTTGAACGTCATGTCGCGCGTGATGCCGGCGTTGTTGACCAGCACATCGACCGGGCCGATGTCCTTCTCGATCGCCGCCACGCAGGCCGCGGCCGAATCATAATCGGCCACGTCGCACGGATAGGCGGTGAAGTGGAAGCCCATCTCGCGCGTCGTCGACAGCCAGTCGTTGACCTTGGTGTTGCCCGGCGAATACGTGGTCACCACGCGGTAGCCCAGCGCCGCCAGCTTGATGCAGACTGCCTCGCCCAAACCGCCCATCCCGCCCGTTACTAATGCAACTCGTTCCATGTTTTATCCCCTCTGTTTTAGCGATGCACTGAAAAAATGTCTCCTCCGGTCTCCCCGGATCTTTACTTAGTCTTAGTCTTAGTCTTAGTCTTAGTCGCGCTCGACCGCGAGCGCCACGCCCATGCCGCCGCCGATGCACAGGGCCGCCAAGCCCTTCTTCGCATCGCGCCGCACCATCTCATGAATCAAGGTCACCAGAATGCGCGCGCCGGACGCGCCGATCGGATGGCCGATGGCGATGGCGCCGCCGTTGACGTTGATCTTGCTGGTGTCCCAGCCCATTTCCTTGTTGACCGCCAGCGCCTGCGCGGCGAACGCCTCGTTAATTTCCATCAGGTCCAGGTCCTGGTGGGTCCAGCCGGCCTTCTTCAGGCACAACTGGGCGGCCGAGACCGGGCCCATGCCCATCACGGCCGGATCGATGCCGGACGAGGCGTAGGCCTTGATGCGCACCAGCGGCTTGAGGCCGAGTTCCTTGGCCTTGCTGGCCGACATCATCAGCACGGCGGCGGCGCCGTCGTTGATGCCGGAGGCGTTGCCGGCGGTGACGCTGCCGTCCTTGGCGAAGGCCGGACGCAGGCTGCTCAAGGCTTCGAGCGTCGAACCCGGCTTGACGTATTCGTCGCTGTCGAACACCACGGTGCCCTTCTTGCCGACGATCGAGTACGGCAGGATTTCATCCTTGAACTTGCCGGCCTTTTGCGCCGCTTCCGCCTTCAGCTGCGACTCGAGCGCGAACTGGTCTTGCGCGGCGCGCGAGATGTCGTATTGCTTGGCGACGTTCTCGGCGGTGACGCCCATGTGGTAGTTGTTATACACATCCCACAGACCGTCGACGATCATGGTGTCGGTCAGCTTGACGTCGCCCATGCGGAAGCCGTCGCGCGAACCGTTCATCGCGTGCGGCGCCGCGCTCATGTTCTCCTGGCCGCCGGCGATGACGACTTCGGCGTCGCCGCACTTGATGGCCTGGGCCGCCAGATGGGTGGCCTTCAAACCGCTGCCGCACACCTTGTTGATGGTAAAGCCCGGCACGCCGTTCGGCAGGCCGGCCTTGACCACGGCCTGGCGCGCCGGATTCTGACCGACGCCGGCGGTGAGCACCTGACCGAGAATGGCTTCGCTGATCAGATTCGGGTCGATACCAGTTTGGGCCAGCAGGCCCTTGATCACGTGCGCGCCCAGCTCGGATGCAGGGATCTTGGCCAAGCTGCCACCGAATTTGCCTACTGCGGTACGGCCTGCGGCCACGATAACGACATCATCCATTTATTTCTCCAAATATGAAGACCAATCGGTCGGGTTGGGGCAACAATGACTGCATTTCCAATGCGCTGGTTGCCCGCGTTTCAGCGCCCGGCAAGCGCGACGGTCAGGCCGGCGCATGCTCGCCTCGCCCGGTGCCGGCGGCCGCCGGAAGCAATTCCTGCGACGCCGGCGCCGGGCGTTTAATTTGATCATACCCTGCATGTGCGGATTGGAAAGCAGTTTTTAAAAAAGTATTTATTGGCTTAGCGACCACAGTCGGTGCCTGCTTCACAACGTCGACCAGTTCGATCACTTTTTGCTGCGATGCGGCAATCTCGGTTTCCGCCAGCCGCGAAAATTTCGCCTGCGCGCCCTGGGCCACGTCGGCCGCCTGGCGGCCATAGGCCTGCAGCCGGTCGAGCGCCATCTGCGACTGGCCGGTTGTCAGGTTGATCCATTCCCGGCCGTCCTTGATCGACAGCAGCTGGTTCGCCGCCACGGTGGCGGCCGCCATGCAGGTCCTGGCCGCCTCCAGATTCAGATCGATCACCGCGACAGCGCTGTCGAAGGCGGCCTGGGCGCACGCGGTCGCGCTCACGATTTGGGCATCGAACACGGCTTTGGTTGCGAGAGACAATTGTTCGGGCAGGGTAAACATGGCAATCCTCGTCGGTTGGTCGTCGGTTGATGGACACTTCATGCGGCGCGGCGCCAAAGTGGCCGCCTTGCACTGCACAGACCGCCATCGTAAGGGAGGTGTGCGATATATCAATTGATTGATATCAAGCTCGTTGACGCCTGACGCTTGAATATAGGAAAAGTCCGACACGGCGGGCGGGCAACACTTCACCCCCGCCCGGCTTATTTCAAAGTAGAATATGGCGGCCTGCGCCTTGGGCGAGCATGCGCCACACCGGAGGCCGCCGCGACAGCGCTTTGCAATCGCCTCTCCAGATTCAACTTTTCTTATTTTTATGCTCAAAAGTTCGTTCCAAAAGCCAATCGACATCAAAATCTCCACCGTGGTCGCCGTGTCGGCAATCCTGCACTCGGCCGACCCGGCCGCGCTCGATGGCGCCCTGCTGGAAATGACGGGCGGCGTGGCGGATTTTTTCGAAGACGACCTGACGGTGATCGATGTCGCCGCGCTGGTCGCCGATGGCACGGCGATCGACTGGGCCGGCCTGATCGCGCTGCTCAAGAAATACCGCCTGAACGCGGTGGCGGTGCGCAACGCGCCCGAGGCCATGCACGCCGCCATCCTGGGGCGCGGCCTGAGCCTGGACAACGCGGTCAAGGCGCGCGAGGAGCCGGTTGCGGCACCGCTCGCGGCGCCGGT
>JACMLV010000120.1 GCA_014379395.1 Burkholderiaceae bacterium | reverse complement strand
TCGAGGCTGTCGAGCAGCACGATGAACTCGTCGCCGCCCTGGCGCGCGATCGTGTCTTCCACGCGCACGCAGTCGGAGAGCCGGCGCGAGACCTGGCGCAGCAGCTCGTCGCCGACGTCGTGGCCGAGGCCGTCGTTCACGGCCTTGAACTTGTCGAGGTCGAGAAACAGCAGCGCGAATTCGCAGTGGTGGCGGTCGGCCTTGGCGACGGCGTGCTCGAGCTGCTGGATCAGCGCGCGCCGGTTCAGCAGGCCGGTCAGGGCGTCGCGGATGGCCAGCTCGCAGGCGCGCTGCTCGGCCTGCTTGCGCTCGGCCACCTCGGCCTCGAGCTCGGCGTTGATGCGTTCCAGGTCGCGCAGGCGCCGGGCGCGCAGGTCGTGGTTCAACCGCGCCAGCTCGTCGGACTTGAGTTGCAGCTGCAAATTCTTCTTGGTCAGCTCGACGAACACCGCCACCTTGGCCTGCAGCATCTGCGGCACGATCGGCGTGAACAGATAGTCGGCGGCGCCGCTCTGGTAGGCCTTCAGGCGGCTGATCTCGTCGGCGTAATGGGCGGTCAGGAAAATGATCGGCACCTTGTCCGAGCGCGGATGGGAGTGGATCGCGGCGGCCGTCTCGAAGCCGTCCATGCCGGGCATGCTGACGTCGAGCAGGATCACGGCGAAGTCGTGGCGCAACACCTGGCGCAGCGCCTCCTTGCCGGAGGCGGCCGTGTGCAACTCGTATTCCTGGCGCTCGGCCGCGCCGGCGAGCAAGCTTTCGAGCGCGAACAGGCTGGCCGGATCGTCATTCACGAGGAGGACTTTGGGAATGGGCACTGGAATAACTCGCCGCGGTTGGGGGTTGCCGATGGGCTCGGAATTAATCTGAAAGATACTCCAGTGTTGCATGTAGTCAAGAGGAAAATGTGGGCTCGGCCGTAATTGGGAATAATGCGGAAAAGGCGGCGCGGCTATTTTTATTTGCGCCGAATATTGTCAATCGTAAATATTACCGGAGCCGGACGGCGGACGGCGCGCGCTTGGGTTTCCCCTATGGCGGACGGCTCGTTTTGTCGATAATGAAATGTTATTTCATTACTATTTCAGTGGCTGGTTTTTTATCGCCATTCCGACAATAAGACTGAGCAAAAGATAATCGGTGTGAGTGAAATGGAAAGGCGTTTTATTCAGGGAGGTGATTAATGACTTGATTTAAATTAATCCTTAAAATTGATTTGCCAATTTCGCCTTGATGAATGATTTTTGACGGAATCGAACGGCCGCGCGGTGCGTCGGCGACCGGCCGCGGCCGCGCGAAAGGCGCGGCCGGGAAAGCGCGCGGAACGGGGCGGGGAATTTCCAACAGGCATTGTCAGGCCCGATTTTCGCCGATACAATTAACAAAGGTGCAAGCCCTTGCGCCTGCGTCGCTCGGACGGTTCCGGGCGCTTACGTAAAGAAAAATCATGACTCAATCCCCAACTCCGCGCAGATTTTCGCGCATCGACCGCCTGCCCCCCTACGTTTTCAACATCACCGCCGAACTCAAAATGGCGGCGCGCCGGCGCGGCGTCGACATCATCGACATGTCGATGGGCAATCCCGACGGCGCCACCCCGGCCCACATCGTCGACAAGCTGGTCGACACCGTGCGCCGCCCGGACACCCACGGCTATTCCGCCTCCAAGGGCATCCCGCGCCTGCGCCGCGCCATCTCGCACTGGTACAAGAAGCGCTACGACGTCGAGATCGACCCGGATTGCGAGGCCATCGTCACCATCGGCTCGAAGGAGGGCCTGGCGCACCTGATGCTCGCCACGCTCGACCGCGGCGACACCGTCCTGGTGCCCAACCCGAGCTATCCGATCCACATCTGGGGCGCGGTGATCGCCGGCGCCGACATCCGCTCGGTGCGCATGAGTCCGGGCGTCGACTTCTTCGCCGAGCTGGAACGGGCGATCCGCGAGAGCTATCCGAAGCCGAAGATGATGATCCTGGGCTTCCCGTCGAACCCGACCGCGCAGTGCGTCGAGCTGGAATTCTTCGAGCGCGTGGTCGCGCTGGCCAAGCAGCACGACATCCTGGTGGTGCACGACCTGGCCTACGCCGACATCGTCTACGACGGCTGGAAGGCGCCCTCGATCATGCAGGTGCCGGGCGCGCGCGACGTGGCGGTCGAATTTTTCACCCTCTCGAAGAGCTACAACATGGCCGGCTGGCGCATCGGCTTCATGGTCGGCAACCGCGAGCTGGTGGCCGCGCTGGCGCGCATCAAGAGCTACCACGACTACGGCAGCTTCACGCCGGTGCAGGTGGCGGCGATCGCCGCGCTGGAAGGGGAGCAGGATTGCGTCGAAGCGATCCGGCTGCAATACCAGCAGCGGCGCGACGTGCTCGTCAAGGGCTTGCTCGAGGCCGGCTGGCCGGTCGACAAGCCGAAGGCGTCGATGTACATCTGGGCCAAGATTCCGCCGCGGTTCGCCCATCTCGGCTCGCTCGAATTTTCCAAGCTGCTGCTCGAGCAGGCCAAGGTGTGCGTCTCGCCGGGGGTCGGTTTCGGCGAATACGGCGACGACTACGTGCGCTTCGCGCTGATCGAAAACGAGGCTCGCGTGCGCCAGGCGCTGCGCGGCATCAAGGCCATGTTCCGCGACGCCAAGGCGGGCCAGCCGGCGCCTTGAGGCCGGGTCCCCGCCTCCGCGCGGGGACGGTAAAGCGGTGCCGACGCTGCTACTATGATGCGCTTGGCACATTGCTTGCTCGAAATTGTCTGGCGGGTGTTTCGCACGTCGGCTGGCCGCGCGCCGGCCGGTTTTGTCGGCTTCGGCGACCAAGTCGGTGGCAAAGCCGACAATCGGCCCACCCGTCGCGACATTTTCCGAACCACGCAATTTGCCCAGGAGTCCCGCCCACGATGAAAATTGCTATCGCAACCAACGAGAACTGGAACGCGGTCGCCGGCCACGCCGGCCAGAGCCGCCAATGGCTGGTGTTCGATTGCCCGTCCGGCCAGCCGGCCGCCGCGCCGCGGCGCGTCACGCTGACCAAGGAGCAGCTGCCGCATTATTTCGAGGGCGACGGCCCGCATCCGCTGCGCGGCATCGAGTTGATGGTGGCCGGCAGCGCCGGCGACGGTTTTTTCCGCCACATGGCCAAGTGGGGCGCCGACGTGGTGCTGACCGGCGAGACCGATCCGCGCCGCGCGCTGGAGAAGATCCTGGCCGGCGAGGCGCTGGCCGATACCCGCTTCGACATCACGACCACGCTGTGCAAGCTGCGCGACCTGTTCTCGCGCCACTGAACATCCCGCCGCCGCGGGGCGCTTTGACATGGTGCTTTGTTTAAAGTTTCAAAAGCCTATTTGCATTTCCCGGCATCTTTGCTATACTCTTGTTTCTTCGCAAAACGGGGGTATAGCTCAGCTGGGAGAGCGCTTGCATGGCATGCAAGAGGTCAGCGGTTCGATCCCGCTTACCTCCACCATTTGGCGAAATGCGGTTGTTGTGCATTTTGCCGAGGTTTAATAGTTGCACGAAGAGTTGTTGTGGTAGCTGTGGTTCGCGGTCCCCATCGTCTAGAGGC
>JACMLV010000119.1 GCA_014379395.1 Burkholderiaceae bacterium | reverse complement strand
CGGCGGCGGCGCCGAGCAGGCGGATGCCGCGCGAGGTGCCGGGCGAGATCTCGATCGCGCCCTTGCGCGCGAGCGCCTGCAGATGCTCCTCGGCGGCGTTGGCCGACTTGAAGCCGAGTTCGGCGGCGATTTCGGCGCGGGTCGGCGGAAAGCCCGTGTTTTCGATCGCATCCTTGATCAGGTTGAGGATTTGTTCTTGCCGTGCGGTGAGCTTGATCATGGGTGGCGCATGGTGAAATGCTGGCTATATGTACAGACTGTATTTTTGTACAGTTGGCGCCAGGATGCAAGCATATTTCCCCTTTTTACGAAAATAATGCGGAAAAGCTCCCCGGTTGGACTAAGCCGCCGTTGGCGGGTTGCGAATTGGGGATTGTGGAGGGAAATGTGCCGATCCCTATGCCGAAGTCGGGCGCACGGCCCCGGTTTCGGTGGAGAGAACAACCATGAGCACCTTACGCCCCCAAATGCGGGCCGATATGGTCCTGCGCGGCTTGGCGCTGCGAACCCGGCGGCACTATCCAGGGCAAGCCGCATTTCCTGTTTCCGGTCAATGCCTACGCGTCTCCTGGACTGCCTGTTGAAGGGGGGGGCGGGCGGGAAGTTTTCATTGAGCTGCCAATTTATTAATGTTGCATTTAACAAAATTTTTCATTTATAATATCTTTTGATGTTTATCAAGTAGTTGAATATTCCATTGAAAAGAGGCTTGGAAATGAAATTTGATCTGTTGGTGGTGGGCGAGGGGCTGGCCGCTTTGACCTTGTTATTAAATATTCCGCCGACTATTAAAGTCGGTGTTATTTCTCGCAATAAGTATGACGAACCGTCCAGCTATTGGGCACAGGGCGGCATCTCGGCAGTTTTTTCCGTGGATGACGATTTTGACAAACACGTCAAGGACACCCTCGTCGCCGGCGACGGCCTGTGCGATGAGCAAGTCGTGCGCAGCATCGTCACTGCGGGAACGAGCGTGCTGCAGTGGCTGATCGATATGGGCGTGCCATTTACCCGTGAAAACAACGATATCCATCTGACCCGCGAAGGCGGCCATTCCGAACGCCGGGTGGCCCATGTCGACGACATGACGGGACGCGGCATCATGCAGACGCTGCAGGCCAAGGTGGCCCTGCTGCCCAATGTCACTTGGGTGCGTCAGTACGAGGTGGTGGAATTGATTTCGGACGGCGCCCGCGTCACCGGCCTGATCGGGGAAAGCCTCGCCGACGGCGACATCACCGTGTTCAGCGCGCCCAACGTGGTGCTGGCCGCCGGCGGCATCACAGGTTTGTACCCGTACGCGACCAATCCGCATGCCAGCAAGGGCGAGGCGATCGCCATGGCCTGGCGCGCCGGTGCCGCGGTGGAAAATTTGGAGTTTGTGCAATTCCATCCGACGGCGTTCCAGGTCGATCAGCAAGTCGTCAGCCTGATCACCGAGGCGGTGCGCGGCGAGGGCGGGCATCTGTTCAATATCGTCAATGAGCGCTTCATGCCGCGCTACTCGGCCCAGCAGGAGCTGGCCCCGCGCGACATCGTCGCCCGCGCCATTTATTCGGAAATGACGGCGCACCAATCGCCCTATGTCTGGCTCGATATTTCCCATCAAGGCAGCGCATTCGTCGAGCACCATTTCCCCAATCTGGTGGAGCTGACCCGGGGTTTTGATTGCGACCTGTCGCGCACCCGGGTGCCGGTGTCGCCAGCCGCGCACTACACCTGCGGCGGCGTGGCGGCCGATGTCAGCGGGCAGACCAGCGTGGCGGGCTTGTTCGCGATCGGCGAAGTGGCCAATTGCGGCTTGCACGGCGCCAACCGGCTGGCCAGCAATTCCTTGCTTGAATGTGTCGTTATGGGCAAGGCTTGCGCCGAGGCGATCGCAGGCGCCGCCGTGCCGTCGAACCAGAAGGCGGCCATCCGGATTCCCGCCGTCATCGAAACCAGCTTGCCCCTGCCCTTGGTCATGCTGCCGAAACTGCGCGCGCTGCTGTGGCAGCACGCTGGCATCGTCCGCAGCCGCGACGGCATCCAGACCGGACTTCGGAAGCTCGACGCCATGCAGCGCGAGCCGGCCAGCCTGCTGCCCTACGGACAAGCGCTGCGGGCCCGGAATATCCACGACGCGGCCCACCTGATCTTGCATAGCGCCGCGCAGCGCAAGGAGTCGCGCGGCGGCCACTTCAACACCGACTACGCCGAGCGGACGCTGCCCGTGACCACGGTGGTCGACGGCGCCTACAAGAAATGCTGGGTGCCGTCGCAGCGTGACGCCAGCCAAGTCGAAGCATTCCTCCATGCGTGAACCACGCGGCGGGCCGGTCTGTGGAGTGGCCGGATCCGCCGCGCCTGGCATCTTTGGGCCATCGCGGCCCCCTTGTTACTTGAAGCGGAAACATCAATGTTATTCAATCTGATATTGGGAGGGGTGGCGGCAGGATTCTTGGCCGGCATGTTTGGCATCGGCGGAGGCGCCATCGTGATTCCGGTGCTGATCTACATTTATAAGAGCGGCGGCATGGATGCGACCGAGGCGATCCGGCTGGCGTTCGGCACCTCGCTGGCGACGATGGCGTTCACCGGCCTGTCCTCCTTCCTCAGTCACTGGCAAAGGGACAATGTCGATTTTTCCTGGCTGAAGAAACTATTCTTGCCGGCCGGCCTCGGCGCGACGGCGGGGGCGCTGCTGGCCGCGCGCATGCCGGGCGCTTGGCTGGCGCTTGGCTTGTCGCTGATGCTGGCATATTTCGGCCTGAAGTTGCTGGCGCAGCGCGAGCAGACCAGCTCGGCATCGCCGCTATTTCTGCGCTTTCACATGCTGGCCGGCGTGCTGTCCGGCGTCGCCTACTCGCTGGCCGGCATGGGCGGCGCGTCCGTCGTGACCTTTTATCTGTGCAATGTCGGCCTGTCGCTGCGCAAGGCCATCGGCACGGCGACCGGCGTGATCCTGCCGATCTCGCTGGGTGCCATCATCGGCTTCGGCGTGACGGCCGGCTCGCCGCACGACTGGCGCTGGGGCTATATCGACCTGCATGCCCTGCTGGTGATGGGCAGCTGTTCGGTCGTCGCGTCCAAGCTGGGCGTCAAGGCCGCCGCCGTGCTGCCGACGCCGGCGCTGCGCAAAATCTTCGGCGTGTTCATGATGGGGCTGGCCGTCAAGACCGTCTACACGGTGTTGCTCTGAGGCGGGGCCGGCCTCTAGCGGAACCGGGGCGCGGCCGCCGTATCGGCGCGGTAGCCGGGCCAGGTGATCTCTAGCTCGTAGCCGATCGAGCGCGATAAGCCGTCCAGGTCGGGGAACAGCGTCGCGTGGGTGATGTTCATTCGGTACAGCGATAGCATTGCTTCCTCGCGGATCGACGGCGGCAGCACGATCTTCTTGATCAGCGCGCCGTCGGACGCATATTGCTGGATGATTTCATCGAGCGGCTTGTCGAGCACGCCCGGCACGACGAAGGTGCCGGACTGCGCCACCAGGCGGCGGTCCATTTCCTCCGGCTCGCCGACCCAGATCACTTCCTTGTTGTTGGCGGCGAAGTAGCGTTCGAAATTGCCGCTGACGCAGGGGTCGATCATTTCGCGTCGCAACGTCGCATCGTTCGACGGCGCCGCGCTCCACAAGGTCGGCGTGTCGAGGGCGAACACCGCCGAGCTTTTGATGGCCTGGTGTAGCGCGAAAAACGCAGCGACAAAGGGCGACTTGGTGAAGTCGAGCATGCGCGTCGGCGCGCCGTGGTGCTGCATCAGCGCCAGGCAGCGGATGTCGTCGGCCAGCACGCGCGCATCAGGCAGGTAGTTGTGTGCCTTGCGCCGGAAGATGCGCAGCGCGCGTTCCTCGCGCTGACGCCACGAGGCCATGTCGGGGACGAAGCTTTGTAGATAGCGTGACAGCGAACTCATGAGCTGCCAGTCGGCGTCGGGCAAGCCGCGAAAGGCCCAGCCGTCGCATTCGGACGTCAACGAGACGAATTCGTCCCAGCTGGCGATGTGGATAATGTCCATGGAAATTAGGTTGTTGAATTATTCGAAGCCAGGCAAAAACACGCATTGTTCCGGCATCGCCGGTTCGCGAGCGAAAACCTGATGATTCGAATGTGTGGCGACGCTCGTCGTGTGGTGGTGTGGCACGGACTTATTTGGATAAAAACAATAATAGATTGTATACGTTTTTGTCGGCCCGTTGAATTATCCAACAACGCCGGCGGCGCGCGATCTGCGAGTTCGACAAGCTAATCCGCGGCATCCATTGCGAGCCGCGCACGCACTTGGAGCGCGCCTCGAACCCAGGCTGCCGCGGCCCAGAAGTCGTGGTGGTGATTCGTTGGCGCGCGGCGGGTTGGCGCGGCGCGGCGCAGACGTTGAGCAAACCCAAAAAACACGTTATAATCGCCGGCTCACCTCTTCCCACACTCGTCTTGACGCCGAGGTGGGCGATTATCAATCCGTCCTTAAGGAGTTTGCATGCGTCATTATGAAATAGTCTTTATCGTCCACCCGGACCAAAGCGAGCAAGTGCCCGCCATGATCGAACGTTACAAAGCCAGCGTAGCCACCCGCGGCGGTTCGGTTCACCGTGTCGAAGATTGGGGTCGTCGTCAGATGGCTTACTCGATCCAGAAACTGGCCAAAGCGCACTACATCTGCATGAACATCGAGTGCGACAACGAGACCCTGGTCGAGCTGGAAACCGCATTCAAATTCAATGATGCCGTGTTGCGTCACCTGACCGTGAAAATGAAGAAAGCCGAAACGGCTCCTTCGCCGATGATGAAATCGGTTCAGCGCGAAGACGCGGCCAAAAGCCATCGCACCGAAGCGCCCGCCGCCGCTGCCGCCGCCGCTTAATTGTTGACCGGGAATCCAGGACTGAACCAACTCCAGTTTGTCGCCCTCATCGCCGAGCGTGAAATTTTGCGCTACACCCCGGCGGGCATGCCGATCGTGAACGCAGTATTGCGCCACAGTTCGCAGCAAATGGAGGCCGGCGTTGCCCGCCTGACCGAGTTTGAAGTCGCCGCGCTGGCCGCGGGAGAGATTTCAGGCCGCTTCGGCGAGGCGCCACTGAACGGCGTGTACCAGTTCACCGGATTTCTGACCAAGAAAAGCCGCAACAGCAAAAGCCTGGTGTTTCACATCATTGATTTTCGCGCTGACGAGTCAGCGCACTTATTAGATACAGGAGCCTCAAATGGCATTCGGTAAAAAGTTCGACAAAAACAAGCTCAAGCTTAAAGAAAAGCGCAAACAGCAAAATCCATTGTTCAAGCGTAAGAAGTTCTGCCGCTTCACCGCCGCTCACGTTGAACAAGTCGACTACAAAGACGTCGACACGCTGAAAGATTTCGTCCAGGAAAACGGCAAGATCATGCCAGCACGCCTGACCGGCACCAAGGCGCACTACCAGCGTCAAGTGGACACCGCGATCAAGCGCGCTCGCTTCCTCGCGCTGCTGCCATACACCGATCTGCACCACGCTTAATCGCGTCCGCGTCAGATAACCTGGAGAGAACTATGCAAATCATTCTGTTAGAAAAAGTTGTAAACGTCGGCAACCTGGGCGAAGTCGTCAAAGTCAAAGACGGTTACGCACGTAACTTCCTGATCCCGCAGCGCATGGCCCGTCGTGCCACCGCCGCCGCCGTCGCCGAATTCGAAGTCAAGCGCGCCGAACTGGAAAAAGCCGCCGCCGTGAAGTTGGCAGCTTGCCAAGCCCAAGGCGAAAAGCTGACCGGCATGACGATCCAAGTGTCGCAAAAAGCTGGCGTCGATGGCCGTTTGTTCGGTTCCGTCACCAACTTCGACATCGCCGAAGCGCTGACCAAGCAAGGCTTCGCTGTTGAAAAAGCCCAAGTGCGCATGCCTACCGGCCCGCTGAAAACGGTTGGCGACCACCCTGTTTCGGTTGCCCTGCACACCGACGTGGTGGTGGAAGTGACCGTCGCCGTCGCCGGCGAACACGCGTAAATTACGCGCCGGCCGCACGCGCGGCCGACACTGTTGTATCGATGAAAAAGCCGGGTTCGCCCGGCTTTTTTTACGCCGATAAATTTTTTCGCGCCTACCCCCCCGGGGTATAATTCGCGCCATCATGCAAAACCCGTCCGATCCGCAACTCGATTCCCTCCGCATTCCGCCGCACTCCATCGAAGCAGAACAGTCCGTCCTCGGCGGCTTGCTGCGCGATAACGCGGCATGGGACCGGATCGCCGATTTCATGCACGCCGAGGATTTCTACCGCTACGACCACCGCATCATCTTCGAGCAGATCGTCAAGATGATCAACGCGTCGCGCCCGGCCGACGTCATCACCGTCTACGAGACCCTGACCCAGCTCGGCAAGGCCGACGAGGTCGGCGGCCTGAGCTACCTGAACGCGATGGCGCAAAACACGCCTTCGGCGGCCAACATCCGCCGCTACGCCGAGATCGTGCGCGACCGCGGCGTGCTGCGCAAACTGATCACCGTGGCCGACGAGATCTCCGGCCAGGCCTTCAGCCCGCAGGGCAAGGAGGTCAAGCAGATGCTCGACGAGGCCGAATCGAAGATCTTCGCCATCGCCGAAGAGGGCTCGCGCGGCGCCCAGGGCTGGGTCTCGATCCAGCCGCTGTTGACCCAGGTGGTCGAGCGGATCGACGAGCTCTACAGCCGCGACAACCAGAGCGAGATCACCGGCGTGCCGACCGGATTCATCGACCTCGACCGCATGACCTCCGGCCTGCAGCCGGGCGACCTGGTGATCGTCGCCGGCCGTCCGTCGATGGGCAAGACCGCGTTCTCGGTCAACATCGGCGAGAACGTCGCCATCGACAGCGGCCTGCCGGTGGCCGTATTCTCGATGGAAATGGGCGGCGCCCAGCTGGCCATGCGTATGCTCGGCTCGGTCGGCCAGCTCGACCAGCACCGCCTGCGCACGGGACGCCTCAACGACGAGGACTGGCCGCGGCTGACCAACGCGATCCAGAAGATGAACGACGCCCAGCTCTACATCGACGAGACCCCGGCCCTGAACTCGATCGAGCTGCGCGCGCGCTCGCGGCGCCTGTCGCGCCAGTGCGGCAAGCTCGGCCTGATCATCGTCGACTACCTGCAACTGATGTCGGCCAACAGCCCGGGCGACAACCGCGCCACCGAGATCTCCGAGATCTCGCGCGGCCTGAAGGGCCTGGCCAAGGAGCTCGGCTGCCCGGTGATCGCGCTGTCGCAGCTGAACCGCTCGCTCGAACAGCGCCCCAACAAGCGCCCGGTGATGTCCGACCTGCGCGAATCGGGCGCGATCGAACAGGACGCCGACGTGATCCTGTTCATCTACCGCGACGAGGTGTACAACCCCGACTCGCCCGACAAGGGCACGGCGGAAATCATCATCGGCAAGCAGCGTAACGGCCCGATCGGCAGCATCCGCCTGACCTTCATGGGCCAATACACCAAATTCGGCAACTACAGCGGCGGCCTCGCCCTGTACCAGGGCGATTAAGCACTAAGCCCGCGGGCCGCCCGCGGCGCCCCCCAGCAACATCCAATACCAGTAATACGACCCCTGCTTTAACGGAGAATGAAATGTTTGGACGCTTGATGCCCACCGAGGGCAAATTTTTTGACCTGTTTAACCAGCACGCCGAACTGTGCGTCAAGGGCGCCAAGGAAATGGTCAGCCTGATGACCAACTTCGACGACCTGGAAAATCGCGTGCACGCGATCGAGGGCATCGAAAAGCAGGCCGACAAAGTCACCTACGCCTGCGTCGACATGCTGCACAAGACCTTCATCACGCCGATCGACCGCGACGACATCCACCAGCTGATCACGAAGATGGACGACATCCTCGACCTGATGGAGGACGGCGCCCAGACCGTCTCGCTGTACGACCTGAAGAGCGTCACGCCGGAGGCCAAGCGCCTGGCCGAACTGTGCCTGGCCTGCACCGAGAAGGTGCGCGAGGCCGTCGCCATGCTGCACAACATGGACAACTCGCAAAAGATCGTCGCCGTGTGCGAAGAGATCGACCGCCTCGAGTCCGACGCCGACCACGTCATGCGCGCGGCGATGTCCAAGCTGTTCCGCGACGAGCCGGACGTGCGCAACCTGATCAAGATGAAGGCCATCTACGAGATCCTGGAAAGCGTGACCGACCGCTGCGAAGACGTGGCCAACATCATCGAAGGCATCATCGTCGAAAACGCGTAAGCGTCCAGTTCTAGAAATCAAAAAAAGATAAACCCATGCAAACGCTCCAAATCAGCATCTACGCGCTCGGCCTGCTGGTCGTCCTGGCGCTGCTGTTTGACTTCATGAACGGCTTCCACGACGCCGCCAACGCGATCGCCACGGTGGTCTCGACCGGCGTGCTCAAGCCGCAAGCGGCGGTGGCGATGGCCGCCGTGTTCAACTTCGCCGCCATCTTCATCTTCCACCAGCTGACCGTGGCCACCACGGTGGGCAAGGGCACCATCGATCCGGCCGTGGTCGACCAGTTCGTCATCTTCGGCGCCCTGACGGGCGCCATCGTCTGGAACCTCGTCACCTGGTACTACGGCATCCCGTCGTCCTCCTCGCACGCCCTGATCGGCGGCCTGGTCGGCGCGGCGGTGGCCAAGTCCGGCACCGGCGCCCTGATCTCGGCCGGCCTGATCAAGACCATCGTCTTCATCGTCCTGTCGCCGCTGCTCGGTTTTATATTCGGCTCCATCATCATGCTGCTGGTGTCGTGGATCTTCGTGCGCTCGACGCCGCGCAAGGTCGACAAATGGTTCCGCCGCCTGCAACTGGCCTCGGCCGCCGCGTACAGCCTCGGCCACGGCGGCAACGACGCCCAGAAGACCATCGGCATCATCTGGATGCTGTTGATCGCCGCCGGCTACTCGAGCGTGGCCGACAAGGTGCCGCCGCTGTGGGTCATCATCTCGTGCTACACCGCGATCAGCCTGGGCACCCTGTTCGGTGGCTGGCGCATCGTCAAGACCATGGGCCAGAAGATCACCAAGCTCAAACCGGTGGGCGGCTTCTGCGCCGAGACCGGCGGCGCGATCACGCTGTTCACCGCGACCGCGCTCGGCGTGCCGGTCTCGACGACGCACACCATCACCGGCGCCATCGTCGGCGTCGGCTCGGCGCAAAAGATGTCGGCGGTGCGCTGGGGCGTGGCCGGCAACATCGTCTGGGCCTGGGTCTTCACCAT
>JACMLV010000118.1 GCA_014379395.1 Burkholderiaceae bacterium | reverse complement strand
TTTTCCAGCCATTCCGGCTCGTATTTGCCGGTCTTGGCGAAGTCCGGCACGCGCTCGTCGATCACCAGTTGCGGCGCCGGGAAGGGTTTGCGGGTCAATTGCTCGCGCACCATGTCGAGGTGGTTCTCGTAGATGTGGGCGTCGCCTATGAAATAGGTGAACCAGCGCGGCGTGTAGCCGGTCAGGCGGCCCACCAGATGCAGCAGCGCGGCCGCCTCGGCCAGGTTGAACGGCGTGCCCAGGCCGATGTCGTTGCTGCGCACGTACAGGCAGAGCGAGATTTCGCGCGTGCCGGCGTTCGGGATGAACTGGTACAGCAGATGGCAGGCCGGCAGGGCGACCGCGTCCAGGTCGGCCGGATTCCAGCCGTGGAACAGGATGCGGCGGCTGCCCGGATTGTGGATGATGGTGTCGAGGCATTCGCGCAGCTGGTCGACGGCCTTGTGGAGCAGCACCTTTTCGATGCCCTCGTCGACCATCGCCGCGACGACGCGAAAGCCGTTCTTCTCGGCGTCGACGATCTGCGGCCGGTGGTCGGCGTCGATCAGCTTGTAGGCCGGCCAGCCGCGCCATTGCACGCCGTACACCGGGCCGAGGTCGTCTTCGCCGGTGCGGTAGGGGTTCGCCAGCCACTGCGCGTTTTCATTGGCGTTCTGGTCCCAGACCTTGCAGCCGAGCGCGCGGAACTCGGCCGCGTCGCGCGAGCCGCGCAGAAAGCCGCACAGTTCGCCCACCACCGATTTGAAGGCCAGCTTCTTGGTGGTGACGGCCGGAAAACCATCGCCCCGCAAGTCGAAGCGCAGCATCGCGCCGGGCACGCTCAGGGTGCGGATGCCGGTGCGGTTGTCTTGCCAGCTGCCCGTGTCGAGCACGGTCTTGATCAAATCTTGGTATTGCTGCATTCATTTCTCCGACGGGACCAGGGCGTGTCTTCCTCGACAAGCGCGGGATTATAACGCGATGCGTTGGCACCAGCCATAGATGGCCCCGGCCGCAGGAAAAGTGATGTTGTGGATTTAATGTTCGCCAGCGAACGGAAGGCGGGGCTGTTTCCCGGCATCCTTCGCCTTGATCCAATGAAACATCACCGCGATTGGCAACGTGGCGAAGGTGACCGATTTTGTTGCGGCCTGCGTTGTCGACGCCATTTCCGCTGAAATGCAGGCATTTTTCTTATTCCATGAAGGGGCTTACCATGAAATATTCGATTCTCTTGCTGGCACTTGTCGGCTCCATTGGCCTGACCGCTTGCGAACGTCAGGCCGCGGCGCCAGTCGTCGTTGCCGTTCCCGGCCCGGCCGGCGCCACGGGCGCCACTGGCGCGACCGGTGATACCGGCAGCACAGGTAATACCGGCAATACGGGCAATACGGGCAGCACCGGCAGCACCGGTGAAACCGGCAGCACCGGCAATACCGGCAGCACCGGCGCGGCCGGTTACGACGGCGCCAAGGGCGACACCGGCAAAGCCGGCAAAACCGGCGCCACCGGTTACGACGGCGCCAAGGGCGACACCGGCGGCACCGTCATCGTCGTGCCGAAGTAAGAAGCGCGCCGTGTGAAGCCATTCACGGGAGTCCTCTTCGGAGGACTTTTTTTATGGCTTTCCAGTCTAACGGTCGAGCAGTTTTTAATAACTGGAAAGGGAATATATGGACGTCATCATCAGCCTCATCGTTTATCTCGTGATTTTCGGACTCATCTGGTGGCTGGTCGGCATGCTGCCCTTGCCGGCGCCGGTCGGGCAGATCGTGCGGGTGCTGTTCATCATCTTGCTGATCGTGATTATCCTGTCGGCGTTCGGCATCGTGCCGGGCATCCATTTGCCGCGCATCCACATCTGAGCGGCCGCTGCGTTCGTTTCCGAACAGAGCGGCGCGCCCCTTCGTACTATCTTTGCAGTACGCCGTGGTCGCCGACCACGGAATATGCAGCGTGAACCGGTTTCGCCGATTCCCCGGCCGAACCACTAACAAAGGAATTGAAATGAACAAAGACCAAGTCCAAGGCAAGGCACAAGACATCGCCGGCAAGATTCAGGAAGAAGTCGGCAAAGTTGTCGGCAGCGACAAGCAGCAAGTCGAAGGCATGAAGAACCAGGTCGCCGGCAAGACCCAGGAAACGCTGGGCGATCTGAAGGAAGCCGTGAAAGACGCCACCAAGTAAGTGGCAAGTCGCAAGTGCCGGCCGATGCGCCGGCGCTCAAGCGCATATAGAAACAGCCGCGATCGCGGCTGTTTTGTCGTCTGGCGCGCGCCTTGCCCGCTGCTCGGGCGGGCGCGCTTTCCGCTTATTTAATGCGTCACGTGGACGTTGTGAAATTGCAGCGCGGCCAGGTTGGCGTAGATGCCGCCCAGCTGCACCAGCGAGGCGTGGGTGCCGGTTTCGACGATCCGGCCGTCCTCCATCACGATGATGCGGTCGGCGCGCTGCACCGTCGCCAGGCGGTGCGCGATGATGACGGTGGTGCGGCCGACCATCGCCGCTTCGAGCGCGCTTTGCACCAGGCGCTCGGATTCGGCGTCGAGCGCGCTGGTGGCCTCGTCGAGCAGCAGCAGCGGCGGATTTTTCAGCAGCGCGCGCGCGATCGCGATGCGCTGGCGCTGGCCGCCCGACAGGCGCACGCCGCGCTCGCCGAGGAAGGATTGATAGCCCTGCGGCAGTTTTTCGATGAATTCGTGCGCCGCGGCCAGCTTGGCGGCCTGGATCACTTCCGCGTCGGTCGCGCCGGCGCGGCCGTAGCGGATGTTTTCCATCGCGTCGGCCGAGAAGATCACGGTGTCCTGCGGCACGATGCCGATGGCGTCGCGCAGGGTGTGCAGGTCGAGCTTGCGGATGTCGACGCCGTCGAGCTTGATGGCGCCGTGCTGCGGATCGTAGAAGCGCAGGAACAGCTGGAACAGGGTGGTCTTGCCGGCGCCGGAGGGGCCGACCACGGCCACCGTCTCGCCCGGCTTGATGTCGAGCGAGAGGTGCGACAGCGCCGCCGTGTCGGGCCGCGACGGATAGGTGAAGGACAGCTCTTCCAGGCTCAGCGAGGCGCCGTTGGCCGCGCGCGGCGGCGGCAGCAGCGGGCGCTCGGGCGACTGGATCACCGATTGCACCGACAGCAGTTCGAGCAGGCGCTCGGCGGCGCCGGCGGCGCGCTGCGCCTCGCCCATGGTTTCCGACAGGGCGCCGATGGCGCCGGCGACGATCACCGCGTACAGGATGAACTGGCCGAGCGCGCCGCCCGTCATGTTGCCTTCCAGCACCGCGTGGGCGCCCAGCCAGAGCACGAAGACGATGGTGCCGAACACCAGCAGGATGGCGACCACGGTCAGCAGGGCGCGCGCGCGGATGCGTTCGAGCGCGGTCAGGAAGGCGCCCTCGACCGAGGCGCGGAAGCGGTTGGCCTCGATTTTTTCATGGGTGAACGCTTGCACGGTCGGCATCGCGTTGAGGATCTCGCCGGCCATCGCCGAGGCGTCGGCGATGCGGTCCTGCGAGGCGCGCGAGAGGGCGCGCACGCGGCGCCCGAAGAACACGATCGGCACCACGACCAGCACCAGCAGGCCGATGATGATGGCCGACAGCTTCGGACTGGTGATGAACAGCATGATCAGGCCGCCGATGAACAGCAGCACGTTGCGCAGCGCCATCGAGATGCTGGTGCCGACCATGGCCTGGATCAGGGTGGTGTCGGTGGTCAGGCGCGAGACCACTTCGCCGCTGGCGGTGGTTTCGAAAAATTGCGGGCTCTGCGTGATGACGTGGCGGTAGACGGCGGCGCGGATGTCGGCCGTGACGCGCTCGCCCAGCCAGGACACGGTGTAGAAGCGCGCGGCGGTGGCCAGCGCCAGGATCGAGGCGACCCCGAACAGGGCCAGGAACACCGCGTTGACGTTTTCAATGCTCTGGCTGCCGGCGTCGCCGCCGAAGCCGAGGTCGATCATCTGCTTGAAGGCGTACGGGATCGCCAAGGTCGAGCCGGCCGCCACCACCAGCGCCACGCCGGCCAGCATGAACTGCTTGCGGTACGGGGCGAGGAAGGGGCCGAGGCCCTTGAAGGCGGACAGCTTGGCTTTTTTCGGCGGGGCGGCGTCGTCCGCCGTGGGCTTGGGTGCGATGTCGGTGCTGCTGGCGGTGCTGTTGGTCATTGGCTTGTCGGTCTTGTCGGTGAGCGTGTTCATAATTTAATCGGTCGGTCGTAGCCGGTCATTTCCAGGTAGCCGTGGCCGGCCGGGATGCCGTCGCGGCTGATCGTGACGGCGCCCTCCCAGTACACGGCGCCGGTCGAGCGGCGCGAATCGAGTTCCTGGTCATTCTGCAAGGGCGCGATGCGCCAAATCGTGCTGCCGGTGATGAGCTGGGTGGCGACGGGATAGCGGGCGTTGGTGCGCGGCGAACGCCACAGCGTTTGCGGAATGAAACGGACTTGATCTGGAAAATATTGCGTGATCTTACCCGATGCGTCGCGTATTGTCCCGTGCGCCCATAATTTGGCCCCGCCGCGCGCGCGGATCTGGAACGCCATCAGCGCGCCGCCGTCGTCCAGATTGGCGCCGATCCAGTCCCAGCCGGCCGCCTCCGGGTCGAGCATCTGGCTCGACCATTCGTGGTCCAGCCAGGCCGTTCCGGTCACGTTTTCGGGCGCCGCGCCGCGCCGCTTCACGCTGCCGCTGGCGCGCAATTGCGGCTCGCTGTAGTAGTAGCTGGCCTGCGCCGGGCGCGACCCCTTGCGCGAATAGCCGCGCTCGCCCTGCAACAGCACCGGCTGGGTCGGCGCCAGCTTCAGTCGCAGGCTGAACTCGCGCGCCGCCAGCGTCACCTCGTAGCCGCCGTCGGAACCGCGCCGCATGCGCCAGTCCTCCAGTTTGAGGTCGGTGTCGCCGGTTTTCGCGTAGGCCAGGCCGAAGCCTTCGCGCGCGCTCTTCTGGTCGTGCAGCAGCTTGCCGACGGCCGGGTCCGACAGCGCGGCGTGGCCGACGATCAGCTGCTTGGGCGCGAAGGCGCTCGGGTTGGCGCGGTCGTGCCCGGTGGCGCTGCGGAAAAACGTGACCTGGAAGCCGAGCGGCTTGCCGGCCGGGGTTTTCAGCCAGCCGGTGACGTACCACCATTCGGTGCGGAAGTCGGGATGGGCGCCGAAGTCGGACGGCGATTTGATCGATTGGCCGGCGGGCGGCGGCGCCACTTGCGCGAAGGCGGGCGGGGCGGCGCCGGCGTGGCGGGCGCACAGAGCCAGCAGCACGGTAAGCAGATAGCCGAGTAATCGTTGCATCACCAATCCTCCCGCACCGCGCGGATCGGCCCGCTCGATAGGGCGTGGCGCCCGCTCGCCAGCGCCGTCAGCGTGGCCGCGACCAGCAGCGCGGCGGCGACGCCGGCCAGCAGCGCCCACGGCGCGTGCAGCTGCATGCTCCAGTGGAACGATTGCGGGTTGACGATGAAGATCAGGATCAGGCTGATCAGCCAGCCCAGCGCGAAGCCGGCGCCGATGCCGAGCGCGGTCAGCAGGGCGCCCTCGAGGCCGAGCATGGCGAGGATCTGCGTGCGCGTCACGCCGATGTGGCGCAGCATGCCGAATTCGCGCGCGCGCGCCAGCGTCTGGGCGGAAAAGGTGGCCGCCACGCCGGACAGGCCGATCATGATCGAGATCGCCTCGAGCAAATACGTGACGGCGAAGCTGCGGTCGAAGATTCTCAGGCTCATGGCGCGGATCTCGGACGGCGCGGCCAGTTCCAGCGTGGCGCCGAAGGGCAGGCGCTTGAGCGCGGCGCCGACCGCGTCGGCGTCGGCGCCGGGCGCCAGCCAGA
>JACMLV010000117.1 GCA_014379395.1 Burkholderiaceae bacterium | reverse complement strand
GAAGACGACGAGGAGGACGAGGAAGAAGACGCCGCAGAGGCGCCGCCGGCCGCGCCGGCGCCGGCGCTGGCGGCGGCCAACCAGACCGGCTTGAAGTGGCCCGGCCTGCCGCACTGGACCAAGCTGCCGATCCAGTTCGAGGCCTTCAGCAATTCCTGGCCGTTCGGCCTGGTCGCCCGCGGCGCCGATTTTTATACCGAGCGGCGCTACCTGTCCAACCTGGGCGAGAAAAGCAGCCAGTTCACCTTCAGCGCGCGCCAGACGGCGCCGGACCAGAGCCCGGAAGTGGTGGTGATGGTGATCGGCGAATCGTCGCGCTACGACCGCTGGAGCATCAACGGCTACGAGCGCGACACGAACCCGCTGCTGCGCCAGGAAAGCAATCTGGTGACGCTGCCCGACGTCATCACCGCGGTCTCGGCGACGCGCCTGTCGGTGCCGGTGATGGTCTCGCGCAAGCCGGCCATGCAAAGCCTGAAGGCCGGCTTCTCCGAAAAATCCTTCCTCAGCGCCTACAAGGAGGCCGGATTCAAGACCTACTGGCTGTCGAACCAGGTCTCGTTCGGCAAGTTCGACACGCCGGTGTCGGTGTTCGCCCAAGAGGCCGACGTGGTGCAGTTCCTCAACCTGGGCGGCTTCACCAATTACTCCAACTACGACCAGATCCTGTTCGATCCGCTGAAAAACGCGCTGGCCGACCCGGCCCCGAAAAAGCTGATCGTGCTCCATTCGATGGGCAGCCACTGGAACTACAGCCAGCGCTATCCGAAGTCGTTCGACCAGTGGCAGCCGTCGCTGTTCGGGGTCGACAAGCCGGTCTACACCGACACCAAGATCAAGCCCGAGCTCAACAACAGCTACGACAACTCGATCCTCTACACCGACTGGTTCCTGGCCCAGGTGATCGCGACGCTCAAGCACACGCGCGCGACGACGTCGATGATGTACGTGGCCGACCACGGCCAGACCCTGTACGACGGCAGCTGCAAGCTGGCCTTCCACGGCCACAACACGCAGTTCGAATTCCACGTGCCGGCGCTGCTGTGGTATTCCGACCAATTCCAGGCGCGCTATCCGGACAAGGTGGCGCAGCTCAAGCGCCACCGCCAGGCGCGCCTGGCGACCGAGAACGTGTTCCACACGCTGCTCGACGTGGGCGACATCCGCTACGCCGGCGAGCGGCTCGAATGGAGCTTCGTCAACCGCCGCTTCAAGCAGCACAAGCGCTATGTCGACAGCTACGGCTGGACCGATTACGACCACGCCATCATCAAGGGCGACTGCCGCGAGGTGATCGGCAAGGGCAAGCCGCTGGCGCAGGAAAAATAAGGGCCGCCAATCATGCCCGCCGCAAGGCGCGGCGGCGCAACTGGTAAACTGCGCGCCCGCCCCTGGAAAACCCTATGCCCAACCAACGCAACAATTTCGCGGCGACCTCGGCCGCCTTCGAACAGCCCGGCCACCCGCCGGCCACCATCACCGAATTTCGCGGCGTGCGCTTCCTGCACCTGGGCACGTCCTGGGTGCAGGGCGCGATGCGCCTGAACAAGCCCGACGCGATCGAGCTCGAATACGTGCAGATGATGATGATGTGGCTGCTCTTTTGCGAGCAGCCACGCCACATCGTCCAGCTCGGCCTGGGCAGCGCCGCGCTGACCAAGTTCTGCCACCGCCGCTTCCCGGACGCGCGCGTGACGGCGATCGAGCTCAACCCCAACGTGATCGCGATCTGCAACGCCCACTTCGCGCTGCCGCCCAACGACGCGCGGCTGCGGGTGCGCGAGATGAACGCGCTCGACTTCGTCACCGATCCGGCCAACCGCGACAGCGTCGACATCTTGCAGGTCGACCTGTACGACGAACAGGCGCGCGGCCCGGTGCTCGACACGCCCGAGTTCTACCAGGCCTGCTTCGACTGCCTCACCGACGACGGCATCATGATGACCAATGTGTTCGGCGAGTTCGCCAACTACGACAAGAATTTGCAGGCCATCGAACTGGTGTTCGACGCCGTCGTGTGGGTGCCCGAGGAACAGGATGAAAACATCGTCGTGATCGCCTTCAAGAACTCGCCGCTGCTCGACTTCAGCGTGCTGTTCGAGCGCGCCGCCGCCATCAAGACGCGCCTGAACCTGCCCGCCAAGGGCTGGGTGACCGGGCTCAAGCAATGGATGCTGGACCAGCAATAGGAGCGCCCGCCGGCGCTGCGCGCTCCACCGGCGCGGCGGCGCG
>JACMLV010000116.1 GCA_014379395.1 Burkholderiaceae bacterium | reverse complement strand
GCCACGGCCGCCGCCTCGGCGGCGCCGATGCCGCTCGCCAGCGCCTCGGCCGGCAGCCTGCTGCAAACCATCCTCGCGCTGTCGTTCGTGCTGGCCCTGCTGATCGGCATGGCCTGGTTCATGAAGCGCTACGGCCCGAAGAACAGCCTCGGCGGCACCAAACTGCGCGTGGTCGGCGCGCTCAGCCTGGGCGGGCGCGAACGCGTCATGCTCATCGAGGTGGCCGACCAGTGGATCGTGGTGGGCGCCGCGCCCGGCCGCGTCAACCTGCTCTCGACCATGCCGCGCCAGCCCGGCCACGAGGCCGACCTGGTCGCCGCGCCCGGCCTGGCCGGCACCAACTTCGCCGAATGGCTCAAGCAGACGATCGACAAACGCAATGGCAAATAGGTAGCAGATGCAACGCACGCAGCAACGACCACCGCAATTACCGCAGACCCTTCCGCAGCGATTGACCCGCTTCCCCGCCAACGCCGCCGGCTGGCTGCCGGCGTTGCTCGCGCTGACCCTGCTGGCCCTGCCCGCCTGGGCGCTGGCCGAGGGCATCCCGGCCTTCACCAGCACGCCGGCGCCGGGCGGCGGCCAGAACTACACGCTGCCGGTGCAGACCCTGTTGTTGATGACCTCGCTGTCCTTCCTGCCGGCGGCGCTGCTGATGATGACCGCCTTCACCCGCATCATCATCGTGCTGTCGCTGCTGCGCCAGGCGCTCGGCACCCAGTCGGCGCCGCCGAACCAGGTCATCGTCGGCCTGGCGCTGTTCCTGACGCTGTTCGTCATGGGGCCGGTGCTCGACAAGATCTACGTCGACGCCTACCAGCCGCTGCAGGAGAACAAGATCACCATGCCGCAGGCGCTCGAGCGCGGCGCGGCGCCGCTCAAGGCCTTCATGCTCAAGCAGACCCGCCAGGCCGACCTGGCGCTGTTCGTCAAGATGTCGCGCAGCGAGGCGCTGCAGGGGCCGGACGACGTGCCGCTGCGCATCCTGATCCCGGCCTTCGTCACGAGCGAGCTGAAAACCGCGTTCCAGATCGGCTTCGCCATCTTCATCCCGTTCCTGATCATCGACATGGTCGTCGCCAGCGTCCTCATGTCGATGGGTATGATGATGATGTCGCCGGCCGTGATCTCGCTGCCGTTCAAGCTGATGCTGTTCGTGCTGGTCGACGGCTGGCAATTGCTGCTCGGCTCGCTCTCCCAAAGTTTTTAGAAAGGGGCATAGGCAATGACTCCGGAAAGCGTCATGACGCTCGGCCGCCACGCGATGGAAGTGACCCTGATGGTGGCCGCGCCGATGCTGCTCGTGGCCCTGATCATCGGCCTGATCGTGAGCATCTTCCAGGCCGCCACCCAGATCAACGAGGCCACCCTGTCCTTCATCCCCAAGCTGGTCGGCATCTTCGTCGCGCTGGTCGTGGCCGGGCCGTGGATGCTGTCGGTCATGCTCGACTACATGCGCCAGGTCTTCACCGGCATCCCGGGGCTGGTGGGATAGCGTGATCACGCTCTCGAGCGCGATGCTCAACACCTGGATCGCCTCGCTGCTGTGGCCGCTGAGCCGGATCCTCGGCCTGATCGCCGCCGCGCCCCTGTACGGCAACGCCAGCGTGCCGACCAGCGTCAAGATCCTGCTCGGCGTGCTGCTCGCCATGATCATCGGGCCGACCGTGCCGGCCCTGCCGGCGATCGAGCCGATGTCGATGGCCGGCCTGTTGATCCTGGTGCAGGAAATGCTGATCGGACTGGCGATGGGTTTTACGATCCGGATCGTGTTCGCCGCCGTCGAGATGGCCGGCGAGATCAGCAGCCTGACCATGGGCCTCGGCTTCGCCACCTTCTTCGATCCGCAGTCCAAGGGCCGCTCGTCGGCGGTGAGCCAGTTCCTGGCGCTCCTGGCGACCATGGCCTTCCTGTCCGTCAACGCCCACCTGGTGCTGCTGTCGGCGCTGGCCGAGAGCTTCGTCACGCTGCCGATCTCGGTGGCCGCGGTCGACGGCGCCGGCTTTCGCCAGATGGCCGGCTGGGGCGCCAAGATCTTCAGCGCCGGCATGCAGATCGCGCTGCCGATCGTCGCCGCGCTGCTGCTCACCACCATCGCGCTGGGCATCCTGACGCGCGCCGCGCCGCAGCTGAACCTGTTCGGCATCGGCTTTCCGGTCACGCTCGGGGTCGGCCTGCTGGTGGTCAGCATGACCCTGCCCTACCTGGCCGGCCCGCTGCAAAACCTGTTCTTGCAGGGCATCGAGACGAGCCGCCTGTTGACCCGCACCATGGCCGGCCAGGCGCCGCCGGCCGCGCTCAAGAAGTAAGCCAAAAGATATCCGCCGCAAAAAACGAAAGGGCCGCTGCGCATCTCGCGCAGCGGCCCTCGCCGCCTGGGCGGGCGCCGCCGTTAGCCGATGTAATTGAACAGCGACAGGCCGGACATCATCGTGAACGATTTCTGCGCCGCCTGCAGCGTGATCTGCTGCTGGGCGTACAGCGAGGAGGCCTCGTAGTAGTCGAGGTCCTGCAAGTCCGACAAGGTGGCGGCGAACTGGATATCGAGATCGCTGCCGGCCGAGTCGAGGTAGTCGAGCTCCTTGCCGCGCGCGCCGACGTCGGTCACCAGCGACAGCACGTTGTTGTAGGCGGTGTCGAGCGTGTCGTGCGCCGCGTTCAGGCCGTTGGTCAGGTTGGCCTGGCCGGCCGGCGTGCTGCTGTTGGGCGTGCGGATCACGGTCAGCAGGTTCTTCAACGTCGCAAACAGCGGCTCCTTGGTGCTCGGCACCACCGTGAACTGATCGCCGGCGACCACCGGCGGGCCGGCCTCGTCGCCCTTCGGCTTGCCCTCGATGTTGAACTGCAAGCCGTCGAACGCGATCGCCTGGCCGCTGGCGAAGGCCGTCGGCACGGCCGGGTCGGGCACCGTCAGGCCGGTCGTGACGTCGGTCACGGTGTAGGCCAGGGTGTAGTTCAACGGGTCGTCGGTGCCGGTGAAATCGATGCTGTAGGAGTGCCCGGTCAGCAGCGTGGCGTCGGTCACCACGCCGCGCGAAATGACGCCGCTGCCGCGGTTGGTGGTCGCCCCGCCGGTGGCGAACACGCCGTTGCCGGTCAGGTTGCTGTCGAACACCTCGGTGCCCGAATCGCTGACGGCCAGCATGCGGCTCGGCCCGACCTGCAACTGGCGCTGGCCCTGGTCGCCGGCGTAGGCGGCGCCGGTGGCCGTGGAGGTGTACGGCTGGGTGGTCGACTTGAAACCGGAAAACAGATAGCCGCCGGCGCCGTCGCTGGTGTTGGCCAGCGCCATCAAATCGTTCAGGCGCCCCTCCAGCTCGACCGCCAGCGACTCGCGGTTGTCGTCGGTCAGGCTGCCGTTGCCGGCGTTCACCACCAGCGTCTGCACGTCGGCGATCAGGTTATAGGTGTTCTTGAGCGCGAGCTCCTCTTGCCCCAGGAAATTCTTGGCGTTGTCGCGGTTGGTCACCAACTGGGTGTTGATCGACCGCGATTGCGTCACCTCCAGCGCGCGCGAGGAGGCGATCGGGTCGTCCGACGGGGTCAGGATGCGGCGGTTGGTCGACAGCTGCATCTGGGTGCGCGCCAGCTGGGACTGCAGGCTGTTCATCTGGTTCGCGCCGGCTTCGTAAATCGATTTGGTGCTGATGCGCATGGCGCACTCCTTACTCAACGACGCGCCGGGCGCGCCTTGAACGGTTACAAACGGTTAGCGTCCGAGCGCGAGCACGGTGTCGAACATCTGGCTGGCGATCTGCATCGCCTTGCCGGCGGCCTGATAGGCCTGCTGGTAGCGCAGCAAGTTGGCGGCCTCCTCGTCCAGGTTGACGCCCGACACCGCCTGCTGCGAGGCCGTGGTCTGATCCAGCAGCGCCGCGCTGGCGGCGCCGTCGATCTGCACCTCGCGCGTCTTGTTGCCGACGAAGCTGACCGTCTCGGCGTAGGCGGCCTGGTAGGTGGCGTGGCCGCCGTCGAGGATGTTGGTCGTTTGCAGCTTGCCGAGCAGGGCCATGTTGCGGTTGTCGCCGTCGCCGTCGATGTTCGCTTCGATGCTGATGCTGTCCTGGTCGCCGAAGGCGCCCTTGAAGGACACGTTGACGCCGCCGAAGCTGAGCACGTCGCCCTCGGTGTAGGGCACCGGCGCGCCGGGGGCGCCGGTGTCGACGCCGTTGATCGACAGCGCGATGGCCGGAAAGCCCGACAGCGTGTTGGTCGCCTGGTCGTAGGTCAGCACCAGCGGCGAGGGCACGCTCGCGAGCGGATCGGTGGCCGGCAGGAAGCCGGTGCTCACCGCCAGGGTCGCCACCTTGGCGCTGCCGGTGTTGGTGAGCGGCGCCGCGCCGCCGCGCAGCGGCGCGGCGGCGGCGATCTTCGAGCGGTCCGTCACCAGCACCTCGATGCCGGCCGCGCCGTACACGGTGGGACGGATGGTGAAGGTGTCGCCGGCCATGGCCAGGCTCGCGTCGAACGCATATTCGACCCCGTCGACGGTCTGCGGGGTGGTGGTGATGGTGACGGCGGCGCCGTCGGGCAGGCGCTTGACCGAGAAATCGGTGCCGTCGAAGGCGACCTTGTAGTTGCTCGTCGTCAGGTTCGGCAATTCCAGCGGATCGGTGCTGATCGTCGCGCTGATGGCGTTGACGCTGCCGCTGCTGTTGTTCGGGTTGGCGCTGATCACCGGCTGCTCGACGCCGAAGAAGTCGGCGCCCATGTTGTCGGACAAGTCGGTGCCCAGCTTGTGCTGGTTGTTGACGGTGACGGCCAGCGTGACGGCGACCCGGCCGAGCGAGTTCTGGACCCGGTCGAGCGAGTTGGCGCGGAAGTCGAGCAGCGCGCCGAGCGAGCCGCCGTTGAGGGCGTCCTCCGGCAGCACCGAGATGTTGATGCCGGCCTGGTAGCCGACCACCATGCGGGCCGGATCGGTGGCCGAGGCGGTCGCCGCCAGCTTGTGGGTCTGGCTGCCCACCACCAGCGGCTGGCCGGAGCCGACCGACACCGTCATGCGGTTCTCGCCGTCGAGCACCACGGTGGCCTTGATGTATTTGTTGAGTTCGTCGACCACCGCGTCGCGCTGGTCGAGCAAGTCGTTGGGCGGATTGCTCTGGTTCGCGCTCAGGCTGGTGATCTTGTTGTTCATGTCGGCGATCTGCTTCGCGTACGAGTTGATCACTTCGACGTTGGAGACGATTTCGGTGTTGATGCCGTCGCCGATGTCGGCCAGGCGCGAGCTCAGGCTCTGGAAGCGCGAGGTCAGCGAATTGGCGTTCGACAGCAGCGCCTGGCGCGACGAGGTCGAGGCCGGATTGGCGCTGACGTCCTGCACGGCGGCGAAGAAACTTTGCAGCGTCGGCGACAGGCCGGAGGTCGGATCGGCCAGCAGATTGTCGATCTGGCTGATCTGGCGGGTGTACGTGTCGAGCGCGCTGGTGTTGGACTGCGCCGCGCGCACCTGGCCGGCCAGGAAATTGTCGTAATAGCGCTTGATCGAGGTGACCTCGGTGCCGGTGCCGAAAAAGCCGTTGCTGCCGCCCTGCGGCGCGGTCGCGCCCTGCTGCACGGTCTGGCGGCTGTAGCCGACCACGTTGGCGTTGGAGATGTTGTGGCCGGTGGTCGCCATGCCCACCTGGGCGGCGAGCAAACCGCTCTTGCCGATACTGAGAAGACTGCTGGTCATGATGTGCTTTCTTTGCTGTCTGTCTGGGTTAACGGCGCGCCGGGCGAAAACTTGAAGGCGGCCGGCGCCGCCGGCCGCCCGCCGCCCGCCGCCCAGGGCGCCGCCGGCGACCCAGCCTTAACCGAGCAGCGAATGCTTGATGATGCGCGTGAGCTTGGCCGCGTACTGCGGATCGGTGGCGTAGCCGGCCTTTTGCAGGCCGTGCGCGAAACTGCTGGCGTCGCCGCCGCTGGCGAGCACTTTTTCGTAGCGCTTGTTGTTGGTCAGCAGCCTGGCGTAATCCTTGAAGCTGTCGGCGTAGCTGTCGTAGGCGCGGAATTTCTCGACCTTGGTGCGCGGCACACCGTTGACATACTCGGTGGTGACGGACTCGACGACCCTGCCCTTCCAGTCGCCGCCGGCCTTGATGCCGAACAGGTTGCGGCTGGCGCCGCCGTCCCGGCCGCGCGCCTCGTGCCTGCCCCAGCCGCTCTCGAGGGCGGCCTGGCCGAGCATGAACTTGGCCGGGATGCCGGTGGCGCGG
>JACMLV010000013.1 GCA_014379395.1 Burkholderiaceae bacterium | reverse complement strand
TTTCTCTGGCATGGTTTTGGCTAAGTAGAAGGAAACGGACGCGCCGGCGTCATTTTCCGAAAGAGGCAATCCATGCAACCTACCGAGTACATCGCGATTGACGCAATCAAGCCGCTGAACGCCTTGCTGGACAAGGTGGCCGAGCACAAGGGCTGTGGCACCAGCAGCGAGGGCGGCAAGTCCAGTTGCGGCTCGTCCGACGGCCCGGCCGACATGGCGCCGGAAGTGTGGGAGAAGGTCAAGAACCATCCCTGCTACAGCGAGGAGGCGCACCACCACTTCGCCCGCATGCACGTCGCCGTGGCGCCGGCCTGCAACATCCAGTGCAACTACTGCAACCGCAAATACGACTGCGCCAACGAATCGCGCCCCGGCGTGGTCAGCGAGAAGCTGACCCCGGAGCAGGCCGCGAAAAAGGTGATCGCGGTCGCCTCGACGATTCCGCAAATGACGGTGCTCGGCATCGCCGGCCCCGGCGACCCGCTCGCCAACCCGGAGAAGACTTTCAAGACCTTCGAGCTGATCTCGCAGACCGCGCCCGACATCAAGCTGTGCATCTCGACCAACGGCCTGGCGCTGCCGGACCATATCGATACCATCGCCAAGTACAAGGTCGATCACGTCACCATCACGATCAACATGGTCGATCCGGAAGTCGGGCAGCACATCTACCCGTGGATCTACTACAAGAAGAAGCGCTGGACCGGCATCGAGGCCTCGCGCATCCTGACCGAGCGCCAGCTGCAAGGGCTGGAGATGTTGACCGCGCGCGGCATCCTGTGCAAGGTGAACTCGGTGATGATCCCGGGCATCAACGACCAGCATCTGGTCGAGGTGAACCGCGCCGTCAAATCGCGCGGCGCCTTCCTGCACAACATCATGCCGCTGATCTCGGCGCCGGAGCACGGCACCGTGTTCGGCCTGAACGGGGTGCGCGGCCCGAGCGCCCAGGAATTGAAGGCCCTGCAGGACGCCTGCGAGGGCGAGATGAACATGATGCGCCACTGCCGCCAGTGCCGCGCCGACGCGGTCGGCCTGCTGGGCGAGGACCGCAGCGCCGAATTCACGACCGAGAAGATCGACGCGATGGAGGTCAAGTACGACGGCGCGACGCGCAAGGCGTACCAGGATCTGGTCGAGCAGCAGCGCGACGCCACCGGCGCCGCCAAGCGCGCCGAGCAGGAACGCCTGGACGCGCTGGCCGACACCTCCGGCATCGTGCTGCAAATCGCGGTGGCGACCAAGGGCCAGAGCCGGATCAACGAGCACTTCGGCCACGTCACCGAGTTCCAGATCTACGAGGTGAGCGCGGCCGGGGCCAAGTTCGTCGGCCATCGCCGGGTCGACAACTACTGCCAGGGCGGCTACGGCGAGGAGGACATCCTGGTCACCGTGATCCGCGCCATCAACGACTGCCACGCGGTGTTCGTCGCCAAGATCGGCGGCTGTCCGAAGGACGACCTGCGCAAGGCCGGCATCGACCCGGTCGACCAGTACGCGCACGAGTACATCGAGCAGTCGGCGCTGGCCTATTACATCGACTATGTCGCCAAGGTGAAGGCCGGCGAGATCGTGCACCAGTTGCGCGGCGACGCCGACATCCGCCAGGGCGCCTACATCGCCGCGGCGTAGGTCGGCAAACGAATTAGCCGCAGAAATAGCGGCACCAGCGGGGCGCGCGCGGCGCACCCCACCCCTTTTAAAGTGCAGTACCAAGGAGAAAATATCATGGCATACAAAATCATCGCTTCCCAGTGCTCCGGCTGTTCCGCTTGCGAGCCGGAGTGCCCGAACGTCGCCATCCGCGAAAAGAACGGCGTCTTCATCATCGATCCGAAGAAGTGCACCGAGTGCATCGGCCACCAGGACGAGCCGCAGTGCGTGGCGGTCTGCCCGGTCGACAACACGGTCGTCGTCGACAACGCCTTCCCGCGCTATCAAGCCTGAAGGCGGACGCCATGAATATCACCATCACGCCATCCGCCGAAAAATTCATGCGCCGCATGGTGCGCTTCAACGGCGACGCGCCGGGGGCCGGCTTCCGGCTCAAGGTCAGCGCCGGCGGCTGTTCCGGGCTGTCGTCGGAGTTCACGGTCGAGGCGGCTGCGCTGCCGGGTGATAGCGCGCTCGACTGGAACGGCTTGATCGTGTTCCTGACGGCCGAGAGCCGTCTGCTGTTAGAGGGCTACACGATCGACTTCTCCGAGGCGGTGCAGGAGTCCGGTCTGGTGTTCCGCAACGCCGCCGCGCCGGCATCGAGCTGCGGCTCGCATGGCGCGGCGGGCGGCAGCTGCGGTTCGCACGCGCTCCTGCAACGAGCGCACGACCTCGTTTGAAACCACTGCCATCAAAAGCGCGGTAGATCTGGAAAGTCTAGTTGCCCGCCGTGTACGTGCATCTTGCCGTACTCGGCGCAGCGCGCCAGCGATGGAATCGCCTTGCCGGGGTTCAGCAATCCAGGCGGATCGAAGGCACGCTTGACCGCAAAAAAAGATTCGAGCGTCACCGCGTCGAACTGCTGGCACATCTGGTGGATCTTTTCGACGCCGACACCATGCTCGCCAGTGACCGTGCCACCGACAGCAATCGAAAGTTCGAGGATCTCGAAGCCGAACTGTTCGGCACGCATCACCGAATCCGGATCGTTGCAGTCGAACATGATCA
>JACMLV010000012.1 GCA_014379395.1 Burkholderiaceae bacterium | reverse complement strand
TCGCCGCCGCCGACCTGGTTGCCCAGCAGCGCGCCGGCCAGGCCGCCGACGATCGAGCCGCCGACCCCGCGCTGCTGCTGTTGCGGCACTTGCACGTATTCATTGCGGCATTCCTGGCGCGGACGGTTGACTTGTTCGACCTGCGGCGTGACGCGCACGACCCGGCCGAATTCTTCGTACTCGGCCGCTTGGGCCAGCGGCAGGGCGCCCAGGCAGAGGGCGGAAGCGATCAATGTGGTAAGCGGTGTCATCTGAACCTCGTTCGGTGAATAATCCGGGCGGCGCTGCACCCTGTGTCCATATGGTAACTCGCGTTGCGCCGCCTTAAGAGTCTCTTGGGCAACAAATTGTAACAGGCGGGAATCGGCCCACGATAGGCCGCCGCGGACGCCCGGCGCGCCCCCGCGGGGCGGAATTGGCGCCGCCGGCTTGATTAGCACAAATGTTTAGCACAAATCTTGCGTTTGGCACTACATTCGTATTGATTCGCGCAGGACAACACGTTACCCTAATACGCGCATGGCGGGTAGTTGACATAAAGAAATCAATCACCGGGCCTGCCGTGTGACATCGACGGGGCGGCGGGAGCGGCGGCCCGTCCTACCAATAGGGGATTTGAGGGAAAATGAGTTTGTTGATAACCGTGCCGCCCAACCTTGTCCAGTCCATTCGTGCCTTTCGCGTGACCGAACTGCAGGACGAGGCCGGTCGCCTGGGTCAGCACTTCCTGTACGCGCATTGCCTCGCCGGCGTCACCAAGCAGCAAGTGCTGGCGCTGATCGCCGAATCGTTCCTGCTGCCCAAGAGCCTTGGCAAGAATTTCGACGTGCTGCGCGGCTGCCTGACCGAGACCATGCACAAGGCCGGCGCGCAACCGGGTTTTCTGGTGGTGCTCGAGCAACTGCCGAACACCCAGAAATTCGACAAGGAGGCGCGCGAAACCCTGCTCGACGTGTTCCGCGACGCGGCCGATTTCTGGGCCGAAAAACACATCCCGTTCCGCGTTTTCTACTCGTTCGAATAAGTCCGCGCTGCGCTGTTTTCTCGTGCTGCGCCGCAACAAGATCGTGCCGCTTTCTTGGTTCGCAACACTATAGCGGGTACAATGCCCGCTAATCATTAATTCGCGGCCGGCCAGGTTTCCTAACATGCCGCCGTGTTCGCCCGACCGGGAAGGTTCCCCCGGTTGCCGGCGCACCGCCTTGGCGCAGCGCCGCCATCGCGGGTTTTCACACCACACCACCAGATCAGATGAAAAACATCGTTATCCTCATTTCCGGGCGCGGCAGCAATATGGAAGCGGTCGTGCGCGCCGCCGCCGCCGAGCGGTGGCCGGCCCGCATCGCCGCCGTCATCAGCAACCGCGCCGACGCCAAGGGCCTCGAATTCGCCGCCGCCCGCGGCATCGCGACGGCGGTGGTGGCGAACCGGGATTATCCGACCCGCGCCGCCTTCGACGCCGCCTTGCAAGCGGTGATCGACGGCTACGCGCCGGATCTGGTGGTGCTGGCCGGCTTCATGCGCATCCTGACGCCGCCGTTCGTGGCCCACTACGACGGCCGCATGCTCAACATCCATCCGTCGCTGCTGCCCAAGTTTCCCGGCCTGGCGACGCACGAGCAGGCGCTCGCCGCCGGCGAGGCCGAACATGGCGCCACCGTCCATTTCGTGACCGCCGAGCTCGATCACGGCCCGATCGTCGGACAGGCCGCCGTGCCGGTCCTGGCGGACGACACCGAGGCGAGCCTGTCGGCCCGCGTGCTGGTCCAGGAACACTTGCTCTATCCGCGCGCCATCCGCGCCTTCGTCGAAGGCCGCCTGTCGGTCGAAAACGGCCTGGTGCGCGTCGATTCACCTACAACACTTACACAGGAATCACAATGAGATTGCCACCAGCAATTCTGGCCAACGCCGAAGAAGTCTTGCGCGAGATTTTGCGCTTCACGGCGCCCGCCGACACCACCTTGTCGCGCTATTTCCGCGACCATCCGCGGCTCGGTTCGCGCGAGCGCGGCGCCGTCGCCGAGGGCATCTACGCGGTCTTGCGCAACAAATCGTTCTTCACCGACTTCGCCGAGGCCGGCAACGGCCCGACCATGCGCCGCCTGACCATCCTCGGCCTGGCCGAGGCGATGGGCGCCGACTCGCTCGGCGGCCTGACCGAGGAGGAGGTTGAATGGCTCGAGCGCATCAAGCAGATCGACCGCAACCTGATGCCGGCCTTGATGCGCGCGAACATGCCGAAGTGGCTGTTCGACATGCTCGTGGCCCAGTTCGGCGAAACCGAGGCGCTGGTGCTGGCCGACGCGCTCAACGCGCCGGCGCCGCTCGACCTGCGCGTCAACTCGCTCAAGTCGAACCGCGACGACGTGATGAAGGCCCTGGCCGAGGCGCCGGTGCTGAGCACGCCGACCCCGTACGCGCCGCTCGGCCTGCGCGTGGTCAAAAAGCCTTCGCTGCAAAACATGCCCCTGTTCCAGAGCGGCGCCATCGAGGTGCAGGACGAGGGCAGCCAGCTGCTGTCGCAAATCGTCGGCGCCAAGCGCGGCGAGATGGTGGTCGACTTCTGCGCCGGCGCCGGCGGCAAGACGCTGGCGCTGGGCGCCCTGATGCGCAACACCGGCCGCCTGTACGCGTTCGACGTGTCGGAAAAGCGGCTCGCCAAGCTCAAGCCGCGGCTGGCCCGCAGCGGCCTGTCGAACGTGCATCCGGTGCAGATCGCGCACGAGCGCGACGCCAAGATCAAGCGCCTGGCCGGCAAGATCGACCGCGTGCTGGTCGACGCGCCATGCTCCGGCCTGGGCACCCTGCGCCGCAACCCGGACGTCAAGTGGCGCCAGCAGCCGCAGTCGATCGTCGAACTGCAAGAAAAGCAGGCCGCGATCCTGGCCGGCGCGGCGCGCCTGGTGAAGGGCGGCGGCCGCCTCGTGTACGCCACCTGCAGCTTCCTGAATCAGGAAAACGAGCAGATCGCCGAGCAGTTCCTGGCCGCCCATCCGGATTTCTTCCTCGTGCCGATGAAGCAGGTGCTGGCCGAGCAGAAGATCGAGCTGGAGATGGACGACTACCTGAAGCTGTTGCCGCACAAGCACCAGACCGACGGTTTCTTCGCCGCCGTGTTCGAGCGTAAACCGATGCCGAAGAAGGCCCCGCTCAAGACCGACGCCGAGCAGGACGAAGCGGCCGACGACGCCGCCGAATAAGCCGCTGTTGCGGCGTGGCCGATGCCTGGCCGCGCCCGCCGTTTCCTTTCAGAGTCCCCATGAACACGATTCCCTTCGCCGGCCTGCTGTCCGACCTGAGCACCGACCTGCGCGATCCCGCGCTGCTGTGGCAACTTGGCGCCGTACTCGGCTCGCTCGGGCTCGGCTGGACGCTGTCGCGCGCGCTGCGCGCCGGTTTCGCCCGGCGCGACCCGAACGCGCCGACGCCGCACTTTGGTGTGGCCAGCTTCGTGCGCGTGCTGTCGCCGTTGCTGACGGTGCTGCTGATGCTGG
Source organism: Burkholderiaceae bacterium (assembly GCA_014379395.1). Classification (GTDB taxonomy): domain Bacteria; phylum Pseudomonadota; class Gammaproteobacteria; order Burkholderiales; family Burkholderiaceae_D; genus Janthinobacterium. The sequence continues at coordinate 2,368 of JACMLV010000012.1, read as the reverse complement.
GCGCGAAACATTTCCTGGCCAAGTCGCAGCACGTGCACTTGCTCAATGTCGCGGTGCCGTTGGTGACCTCGCTGGCGGTGATCCGCTTCGGCTTCTACCTGATGCGGCGCGTGTTCGCGCGCCACGGCCCGGTCGGCGCCGCCATCCTCAATTTCGAAAAAATCTTCGCGCTGCTGGTCTGGCTGGCCGTCGCGCTCTACATCACTGGCATGTGGCCGGAATTGTTCGACTATCTGGAGCAGACCACCTTGCCGCTGGGGCGCAACAAGGTATCGGTCGCCGCCATCTTGCAGGCCGCCATCTCGGTCGCGGTGCTGCTGATGCTGGCCCTGTGGGCCGGCGCCGCGCTGGAGGAGCAGTTGATGAAGGTGCAGGGCATGCACTCGTCGATGCAGGTGGTGATCGCGCGCATGGGGCGCGCCGTGCTGATCCTGGTGTCGGTGCTGGTGGCGCTGTCGCTGGTCGGCATCGACCTGACGGTGCTGTCCGTGTTCGGCGGCGCGCTCGGGGTCGGCCTGGGCCTCGGCCTGCAAAAGATCGCCAGCAACTACGTGTCCGGCTTCATCATCCTGCTCGAACGCAGCCTGACCATCGGCGACATGCTCATGGTCGACAAGTATTACGGCAAGGTCACGCAAATCAACACCCGCTACACCGTGCTGCAGGGGCTCGACGGCATCGAGTCGGTGCTGCCGAACGAAATGTTCATCTCCGGCCCGGTGCAAAATTATTCGCTCTCCAACCGCCGCCTGCGCGTGGCGACCCAGGTCGCCGTCGCCTACGACAGCGACCTCGATCTGGTGCTCTCGTTGCTCGAGCGGGCCGCCGACGGCATCGCGCGCGTGTCGGCCGACCCGGCGCCGGTGGCGACGCTGCAGCGCTTCGGCGCCGACGGCCTGGAACTGGAACTGGGCTTCTGGATCGACGACCCGGAAAACGGCAAGGGCGGGGTGCTGTCGGACGTCAACCGCGCCATCTGGCGCGCCCTGCAAGAGCATGGCATCGCGGTGCCGTATCCGCAGCGCGAGGTGCGCATCGTGGGCGCGGCCGCGCCCAATGTTGTGCCTGCCACAACACCTTTGGCGGCATCCTGATCCGCCTCAGAGCCGGCCTCTGAGAAATCCGAATCGGCGTACAATTGCCGGGCAAACGAGAATAGCGGCGCTCCCCGATCCTGGCGCGAGCAAACCGCACCTGCCAACTTCGGAGAGCGGTAACGATGTTCAGTTCAGTTTCACATTCCCTATTACAGTTTTTAAACGCCGGCGTCAGTGGCTTGTCGGGCTGGCAAATCGTGCTCTACACCTTGCTGGTCACCCACGTCACCATCGCCAGCGTGACGATCTACCTGCACCGCCACCAAGCCCACCGGGCGCTCGAATTGCACCCGATTCCGAGTCATTTCTTCCGCTTCTGGCTGTGGCTGACGACGGCGCAAATCACCAAGGAATGGACGGCGATTCACCGCAAGCACCACGCCAAATGCGACACCGCCGAGGACCCGCACAGCCCGCTCACCCGCGGCATCGGCAAAGTCCTGCTCGACGGCGCCGGCCTGTACCGGATCGAGTCGAAGAACCTCGACACCATCTCGCGCTACGGACACGGCACGCCGGCCGACTGGATCGAGCGCAACGTGTACACGAAATTCAGCTTCGCCGGCGTCTCGCTCTTGCTGGTTGTGAACGTCGTCCTGTTCGGGGCGATCGGCATCACCGTCTGGGCGGTGCAGATGATGTGGATTCCGATCACCGCCGCCGGCATCATCAACGGCCTCGGCCATTACTGGGGCTACCGCAACTACGATTGCGCCGACGCCTCGACCAATATTTTCCCGTTCGGCATCCTGATCGGCGGCGAGGAATTGCACAACAACCACCATACGTTCGCCACCTCGGCCAAGCTGTCCTCTAAATGGTACGAGGTCGATGTCGGCTGGCTGTATATCCGCGCGCTCGAACTGCTCGGGCTGGCCAAGGTGAAAAAACTGCCGCCGGTGCCGAAGTTTTCCCTCGGCAAGGCGCAAGCCGACTTCGACACGTTGCAGGCGGTGATCGCCAACCGCTACGACGTGATGGCGACCTACGCGGCCTCGCTCAAGCGGGCCTGGAACGACGAGGTGGAGATACTCAAGGGCAAGCGAGAATTGGAAAGGCACTTCCTGAAATCCTCGCGCAAATTGTTGCAGCGCGAGCCGGGCAAGCTGGCCGAGCCGCAGCAGCGGCAACTGAGCGCGCTGTTCGAGCACAGCAAGGCGCTCGAAACGATGCACACCATGCGCGCCGAGCTGGGCGTGATCTGGGGACGCTCGCATTTCACGCCCGACCAGTTGCTGCAAAAGCTGCAGGACTGGTGCGTGCGCGCCGAG
>JACMLV010000115.1 GCA_014379395.1 Burkholderiaceae bacterium | reverse complement strand
TCGAAGCGAAAAAATAGCTGGGCGAGGCCAGATTTTGACGGTTTCGCAGTGCCAATAGCGAGCTATTGGCCGAGAAAACGGCGAAATATGGACCGTCCAGGTATTTTTGCAGCCGACGAGCCTAAGTCCGACAGACTCCTATGGTGCGCGCACGCCATTGTTTTGGCGTTGCATGATACTGTCGCTTGGACAAACTTGGGAGATCGATCATGAAAACCATGCTTGGCTTGCTGCAAAGCTCGACCCGTTTCGACGCCAACCTGAGCGAGTGGGGCGGCTCCCTGCTCAGCCTGGCGATCCGCTTTTTCGTCGGCGCCCAATTCCTGCGCTCGGGACTGGCCAAGGTCGGCGACTGGGGCAACACGCTGATGCTGTTTCGCGAGGAATACGCGGTGCCGCTGCTCCCGCCCGGGTTCGCCGCCGTGCTGGGCGCGGCGGGCGAGCTGGTGTTTCCGATTTTATTGTTCGTCGGCCTGGTGTCGCGCCCGGCAGCGCTCGGCTTGTTCTTCGTGAACCTCGTCGCCGTGATTTCGTATTCGAAGCTGTTCGCCTTCGAATGCCCGGCCGCCATCAACGACCATTTCTATTGGGGCGCGCTGCTGCTGGTGCTGATGGCGTTCGGTCCCGGCCGCTTCTCGCTCGACCATGTGCTCAGTCAGCGGCGCGATTGAATCGCGGACGAAAAAAAGGTGACGTCGTCACCCTTGATGCCGGCGGGCCGGGCGCCCGCCTTTTTTTGCCCGTCTTATTCGAAGGCGCGCAACAGCCGCGCTTCGCCGCTCTGGTCGTTGCATCGCTTGTTGGCGGCGCGGGTCGCCTCGATCATCCGGTCGAGCTGGGCGTCCTCGAAGCGGGCCAGCTCTTCGGTAGCCGCGTTGAGCGCCGAGACCAGCTTGCTGCGCGCGCTTTGATGCTGGGGGCCGTTGTATTGATCGGTGTTTTTCAGTAACTCTTCCGCATTTTCGATCACCAGGCGCAAGTCGCCCAGCAATCTTTCCTGCGTCGTGTTGGTTGGTTCAGGACTGTCCATGGCGTCCCCCTTCAAAAGCTGGTTGAGATACAGGCTTTTATAAGCAATCGGTCTGGAATCCGGTCTGCTCCAACACAAACCGGACCGTCTTGCTCGACTATATTTTTCAGCCTGAATTGATTCCCGTCCACGGCTTAAAAAATAATATTATTTATTTTACACGCGATTTAATTTTCAAGCAGCCACCACATGAATGCGCACGTCGCCCACGCCCACCGTTTGCCCGGCGCGGATCTTGGCCGTCTTGCGCAATTCCTTCTTGCCATCGACCGACACGACGCCGCTGGCCACCATCATCTTGCCGGCGCCGCCGCTGTCGCACAGGCCAACCAGCTTCAACAGCTGGTTCAATTCAACATATTCCGACGTCAGGTCAAAGCTTACTTTTTGCATGTTTTCCTCTGGATGCGCATGGGTCTTTCAAAGTCGTAGTTTAACCGAGCCGATCACCCAACCGCCGCCGCTACAAGCCCGGGCGCGTCATTTCCAGCGGCGCCACCCACTGATCGAACTGCTCCGGCGTGACCAGGCCGAGCGCCAGCGCCGTCTGCCTGAGCGTGCCGCCGTCGCGCTGCGCCCGCTTGGCGATGCGCGCCGCGTTGTCGTAGCCGATGTGGGGCGCGAGCGCCGTCACCAGCATCAGCGAGCGCTCCATCAGCTCGGCGATGCGTTCCCGGTTCGGCTCGATGCCGCGCGCGCAGTGGCTGTCGAAGCTGCGCATGCCGTCGGCCAGCAGGCGCGCGCTTTGCAGGAAATTGTGCGCGATCAGCGGCTTGAACACGTTCAATTCGAAGTTGCCCGAGGCGCCGCCGAAGCCCAGCGCGACGTCGTTGCCGAGCACCTGGCAGCACAGCATCGTCAGCGCCTCGCACTGGGTCGGGTTGACCTTGCCCGGCATGATCGAGCTGCCCGGCTCGTTCTCCGGGATCGTGATCTCGCCCAGGCCCGAGCGCGGGCCGGACGCCATCCAGCGCACGTCGTTGGCCAGCTTCATCAGCGCGCAGGCCAGGGTTTTCAGCGCGCCGTGCGCGGCGACGAGCGCGTCGTGCCCGGCCAGTGCGGCGAATTTGTTGGGCGCGCTTTGAAACGGCAGGCCGGTGCGCGCCGCCAGTTCCGCCGCGATCCGGTCGGCGAATTCCGGGTGCGCGTTCAGGCCGGTTCCGACGGCGGTGCCGCCGGCGGCCAGTTGCAGCAGCGGCGGCAGCGCCGCCTCGATCAGCTGCGTGGCGAAATCGAGCTGGGCGACGTAGCCGGAAAATTCCTGGCCCAGCGTCAGCGGCGTGGCGTCCTGCAAATGGGTGCGGCCGATCTTGACGATGTCGGCGAAGGCGGCGGCCTTGCCATCGAGCGTGGCGCGCAACTGGCGCAGCGCCGGCAGCAGCGCGTCGTGCAACGCGTGCGCGGCGGCCACGTGCATCGCGCTCGGGAAGATGTCGTTCGACGACTGGCTCATGTTGACGTCGTCGTTCGGATGCAGCAGGCGGCGTTCGCCGCGTCCGCCGCCCATCAGTTCCGAGCCGCGGTTGGCCAGCACCTCGTTCATGTTCATATTGGTCTGGGTGCCGGAGCCGGTCTGCCACAACGACAGGGGAAACTCGGCGTCGTGCTTGCCGGCCAGCACCTCGTCGACCGCCAGCGTGATCGCCACCGCCTTCGGGCCGTCGAGCAGGCCCAGACCCAGGTTGACGTGGGCGGCGGCGCGCTTGACGGTGGCCAGCGCTGCGATCAGCTCGGGCGGCATGCGCTCGCTGGAAATGGCGAAGTGCAGCAGCGAGCGCGCCGTCTGCGCGCCCCACAATTTATCGGCCGGAACCTCGATCGGGCCGAAGCTGTCATGTTCGATTCTGCTGTCCATGCGCGTCTCCGGTTGGCTTCCAAATGAAATGCCCAGTGTACTCCGGCGCCTAAAAATCGCCGCAGGGCTACAAAATTGCCATTTGCCGCCGTTATAGCAAGTACCTTTCTGATTCACGGGCCGCTTCATGGAGCGCAGTACACTTTCGATCTTGAAAAAACACGGCGGCGCGATGCTTCTCGCCGCGCTCGCCGGCGTTGGCGTCAGCCTCGGTGCGCGGGCGGCCGAGCTGGGCGAGGCCTCGGTGCGCTCGTACATCGGCCAGCCGCTCGACGTCGACATCGAACTGGTCGCGCTCGCGCCCGACGAGCAGAATCTGCGCGTCGTGCTGGCCTCGCCGGATGTTTATAAGGGCGCCAACATCGCCATGAACCCGGCTTTGCAATCGCTGAGCCTGTCGATTGGGCATGGCGGCGGGCGCCGGTTTTTACACGTCACCTCGGCGCGGCCGATCGACGCCGCACATCTGAATCTGTTTCTGGAATTGATAGGCGGCGGGCGCAGCGCTGTGCGCGCCACCACCGTCTGGCTCACCGCCGCTCCCGCGCCGCTGGTCAAGCCGGCGCCGTTGCCAACGCCAACGGCGGCGCCGGCGCCGGCACCGGCACCGGCAGCGGCAGCGGCACCGGCAGCGGCACCGGCACCGGCACCGGCAC
>JACMLV010000114.1 GCA_014379395.1 Burkholderiaceae bacterium | reverse complement strand
GTGTCCTTCCGGTAAGCCTGCATGAATTTTCCTAGCCGACTTGCTATGGTCGCTCCCATCTCAATCACGAATGGAGCAGGCGATGAAGGCAAGGACGAAATCGGTGGAAGATGCGGGGCATTGCGAGAGGCTCGAGCAAGTCAAGGAGCGCTTTGCGCTGTGGCGCAGGAGTCGCAAGCGCGGTGAGCGCATCTCCAATGCGCTTTGGACTGCGGCGACAAGCCTGGTGGAACAACATGGCTTGCACGGGACCGCGAAGGCGTTGCGCGTCGACTGTGGCCAATTGAAGAAGCATCTCACCGGCAGCGCCGGCCCGACGCGCACGGCCAGGGCGGCACCCCAGTTCGTGGAATTGTTTGCGCCGCCGGCATCGAACGCCGCGCTGGCGTTTCAATGCATCGTCGAGATGCAAAATGCGCGGGGCGGCAAGATGCGTGTCGAGCTGGGCAACATCGATGGCCTTGCCGGCCTTGCCGGCGCGTTCTGGAGCGCGCGATGATCCAGATCACGCCGCACATGCGCATCCTGGTTGCGGTCGATCCGATCGACTTTCGGGCCGGAATCGACGGCCTGGTCGCCCTGTGCCGGCTGCGACTCGGCGCCGACCCGTTCAGCGGCGGCCTGTTCGTTTTCAGCAATCGGCGCCGCAGCGCGATAAAAATCTTGATGTACGACGGCGGCGGCTACTGGATGTGCCAGAAACGCTTGTCGAGCGGACGCCTGGCATTCTGGCCGGACGGTGCGAGTGCCGCAAGGACGCTCGAGGCCTGCGAGTTGCAGGTGCTTCTGATGGGCGGCGATCCGGCGCAGGCGAACGTCCCCCCGCCATGGCGCCGGCTGCAGGTGGCCGCGTGAACCCGGCACGCCGCCGTCAATGGCGGGCCAGCGCTTCCCCGTAATTCCACGGCAGCCACAGGTGCGGCTTGTCGGCCACGTCGGCCGCATGCTTTTGCAAGGCCTGCAAATACTCGAACGGGTTGGCCTTGCATGACTCGCAGGTGTAAATCAGGCTCATGAAGATGTCGCCGACCTCGGCGCCGCGTTGGCTCCGATAGAAGAGAGAATTGCGGCGATGGACGATGGCCTTCTTCAGGGCGCGTTCCACGACATTGTTGTCGAGGGCGGCCCCGGCCTTCCGATAGAACTGCGTCAACCCCCACCAGTGCTTGAGCATGTAACGCATCGCCTGGCCGAGCCCGGAATTGGGTTCGACCTGCCGCTCCTTGATCTGTTTCTCCATCCACTTCTTGAGATCGAGCATCAGGGGGCGGCTGTGGATCCGGTGATGCAGGAGCCGCTGCCAGTCCGGCATTTTTTCAACCTTGGTGTAGGCGTCGATCTGGTAGACCTTGGCCAGCACGTCGATCACATGGCGGCATGGCGCGGGGAAGTTCTCCGCCACCTCGACGAACTGGCGCCGCGAGTGCGCAAGGCACAGGCTGAGGATGGTTTCGAAGTCGCCTTTCGTGTTGGCCGCAAGCGCGTCGCACATTTGCTGTGGGGCGCGCAGTTGCGCACACCGGTGCGCCAGCACCCGCGCCAGGTTGGCGCCGGCATGCGCGGGGCCGGTCAGGAACAAGACCACTTTCACTTTGGCTTCCCCGACCAGGGAAACGATGCCCGTGGTATTGATCGCCTTCGTTGACGGCATCGCCTTGCCCGCGGCCTCGGCCTTGGCGCGGCGCTCGCCCATCAGGGCGAGGATGCGCGCCGGGGTGTCATCGTTGTGCAAGAGATCTCCCTGCGCGGCCTGTTTGATCATTTCCTCAAAGGCAAGGCGTGGCCCCGTGGCCGCGGCCTTTTCCACGAGATCCCACTGGGTCGCATCGGGCACCGGGACGTGCATGGACGCCTGGAGCTTGTCGAGCCGGTGGTGCGGCATGCCGCCGCCATAGCGCAGCAGTGCCAGCACGCTCGCGCAGCTGTGGTCGTACTTCGATGAGGACACGCCCGCCGGCATCGGCGCCGTGTCGGTGAAATCGCACAGACGGCATCGCACCCTGGCCTGCCGGTAGACCGTCGCCGCCAGCGGTGCCTGGCCGACCACCTTGACCACGATCCTGGGCGGCGAGTCATACACTTTGCCGACGAAGCATTGCGGACAAGGGGCGCCCGATTTCAGATCGGGCAGGTCGATGTCGACGTGGCGCGCACCGCTGTACGCGCGCGCGCCATTGCGGCCGTGTCCCTTGCGCTTTTTCGATTCCTTGCCAACTCCCCCAGGCAGTGCTGCCGAATCATTCGGCGCCGGCTCGATGGCGCCGCCGGTGCCGGTTCCAATCATCTTGAGGACATTGGCCGTGCTCTCGGTGCGCTTGCCAAAGAGCATGTGGCGAAAGCGCTTGAGCGAGGTCTTCGCGTTCTGCAACGCGTGCATGACATGGATGAACGTGCCGAGCACGCCAGCGAGCAGGTCATATTGCGGTTGCGGAAATGACGCCGCCCTGGCCAGCGCCAGAAGTTCATCGAGCTGCGCCTCGGTGGCGCTGATCAACTCGGGTTGCTTCACTCGGCGTCGAGTCGCGCCAAGCGCTGGCGGAAGTCCTGGACCAGCGGATAGCCCAGGATCTGCTTGATCGGGCGGTTCGGCTTGCTGCTCGTCGCATCCTTGCCGCGTCCCGTCGTCAGTCCCAGCAGTATCCAGTTGGCCGCCCGGTAGCAGGTGCCGCGGAACAGTTGCGGATCGACGAAGGTCTCGAGATAGTGGATCGGGTGCCCGTAGAGCCGCTGCCAGTCGGCCGACAGGCGGCGCGCGATGCGCCCTAGCAGATGGGAGGCGAGATGGGGAACGACCACCCAGGGCAGAATCAAAAACCGGGTGTTGTACGCGAGCAGGTGGATGTTCTTGAGGCGCGCCTTGGGAGACCAGCCGATGAATCGGTCGCGCTCGCCCAAATGGCGCGGCGCCGAGCTCCACGCCATGCAGGCGACCGGGCGTCCATTGGCGAAGACCATGTACTTCAGGTGCTCGCCGACCGGCTGGGTATAGCCGAGGTAATGATGCTGCTGCATCAGGCTGTTGAACAGTGGCTCGTCCGGCGTGCGCCGCACCTGCCGTACTTCGAGCGGACCGATCCCGGCAAAGCTCGTGTGCAGCGGAGCGTCATCGACATCGATCTTCGTCGGCTGGACGCGCTTGGCCAGCGGATTGTTCCGAACATACCGCACCGGCGGCAGCTCGATATGTCCTTCCCGGTGCAACTGAAGCATCAGGCCGCGGCACACCATGTCGCGCGGCGCGCCGTTCGCCTGCACCCAGTTCCATGCCTGGCACAGCTTCCTCGACAATTCACGCCGGCTCGATGTGGGATGCTCGGCAATGAGCTGACGGATGAGGGTCACTTCACTGGCGGTGACGGCGCGGTGTCGATAGCTGAGTACGATTTCCATGCCGTGCATCGTAGCGGGACTCGGCTTGGAACGCAAGCGGAATTTCAAATATAGAACAATCTCCGCCAAACACTTCAGCCAATAACATAAACATCAACAGAATTCACGCAGCGCTGCCGGAAGGACAC
>JACMLV010000113.1 GCA_014379395.1 Burkholderiaceae bacterium | reverse complement strand
GTCGGCCACCAGGTGCAGCGGCGCCGCTGGCGCGATCGGCTCTTGCGCCGCGGCGGCCACGGCGGCCAGGCGCGAGCGCGATTTCTTCACCACCGTGACCTTGCTCGGCGCCTGGTCGCCGTCGACCGGCGCGTCGATGACGTAGGACAGCGCGGCCTTCGACACGGCCAGTGTGGTGGCGGCTGGCTGGGCCGGCGCGGAACGGGGCGCTTTGACCGACAAGGTTAATGTTTTGGGGGTGTTCTTCATTAAATATCTCTCAATGCGAGACCAGCTGGTTTCGGCGCGAAGTGAATGGTTCGATTCCACCTAAGCCTGCGAATCGGACTCGATGGAGCGTGGTGTGATGGCTGCCCGCTAGGGGCAGCGCCGCCGATCTATGGGGATGTGCAGACCCGGCGCCACCGCGAAGGGGGGCGTGCGCGCGGCAGAAGAGGCAGACAGATGGGCGATATACATTGCGGAATGAAAAAAAGCCCGTGACCGGGACGGGCTTGTATCTATGGTTCGGTGCAGCATAGAGCGGGGCGCAATTATGCCTCAAAACAAGATATTAGGATAATTGATATGGAGAATATCGGATATCCATAAATGGCATAACATGGCGGCGCCCGTACAACTGAGCTGGCGCAAACCGGCTTTTAACTCGAACGACATTATACACAATCTCAACCAACCCGGCGGAAAGCGGCCTTGGCCAAAACAACATCTTGCCATCCGGAACAGCACAATCCCGGTTCGCCCGTGCTATGCTCCCGTTTTTCCGCCCAACCTATCAATGAAGTCGATGAACACGCCTAGTCTTGCCCCCCAGCCAGTCACGCCGCAACCTGCCGCAGCACCACCGGCTGCCCCGCTGACCGCCCGCGCCCTGCTGAAACAATTTCAAGAGCAATTCCCGCCCTTCCGCGACTGCCTGCCCCTGTCGATCGGCATCGACAAGCAGATCCTGGCCGTGTTGCCGGACCTGAACCGCAAGCTGATGCGCACCGCGCTGGGCATGCACACGGGCTCGCTGCGCTATTTGAAGGCGGTGGAAAAAGCCAAGCTGCGTTACGACCTCGACGGCACGCCCGGCGCGGAAGTGACGCAAATCCACCGCGACCACGCCAGCCAGGTGTTGCAGGAGCGCTTCAAGAAAGAAGCCGAACGCAAGAAGGCCGAGCGCGAGGCCGCCGCCGCCGAGGAGGCCAGCCGGCTGCACCTGGAAAAGCTGAACCAGCTGACCGCCAAGTTTTCACGCAAGGGCTGATCCGGTTTCGATGACTACCGAACCGGAGCCGTCGCTGCCGCCCTACGAGGGCATCAAGCTGGCCGACATCAGGCTGGTCCGATCGAGCCAGGATGCCGAGCAGGCGTTCGCCGCCCTGCTGGCGGCCGACGCGATCGGCTTCGACACCGAGTCCAAGCCGACCTTCCAGAAGGGCGAGGCGTCGACCGGCCCGCACCTGATCCAGTTCGCCACCGACGACACCGCCTATCTGTTCCAGGTCGGCGCCGGCGCGCCGCTCGACATGCTCAAGGCGATTCTCGAATCGACTCTGCCGCTCAAAGTGGGCTTCGGCCTGTCGGACGACGTCAAGCGCCTGTATAACAAGCTCGACATCACCGTGGCCGGCGTGCTCGACTTGTCGGTGGCGCTGCGCACCAGCGGCCAGCGCAACGACCTCGGCGCCAAGACTGCGGTGGCCAAGTTCTTCGGCCGCCAGCTGCAAAAATCGAAAAAGATTTCCACCACCAACTGGGCGACCGCCCGCCTGAGCGAGCGCCAGATCCTGTACGCGGCCGACGACGCCCAAGTCGCCCTGCGCGTCTACCGGCGCTGGATCGCCGACGGCGGCAAGGTCGCGCCATCGAAGCCGGCGCGCCCGCGCCGGCCGCGCCCGCAACCGGCCGCCTGAAGGTCGGACTTAGCCTGCCAAGTCCGACAGGCTAGTGTAGTGTTGCGCTAGCGAAACTTGCTGCGCTCGCCGGTTTTCAAATCCATCGCGTAACGCACGCCGTTTTCGGTCAGCATGACTTCGTCGGGCGGCTCGTCGCCGGCCAGCGCGCCCGAGATCACCGCCAGGCCCTCGCCCTTGCGGATCAATTCGTCGCAGCGCTCATAGACGTTGACGCAGCCGGTTCCGGCCATCAGCGCCTGCACGATCGGCACCTTCCACGCATCGACGCCGCCGGCCTGGAACTGGCAGATCAGGTAGCCGGCCGCGCCGCCGTAGCAGTCGACCAGCAGACCCGGCAGCCCGTCCTCCTCGCCCTTGACGAGCGCGAGCAATTGATTGGCGCCGGCCTTCTTGAAGCTGGCGGCGCGCTTGTCGAGCGCGGTTTTCACGCGGCGCTTGATCAAGGCGTGGTCGACCGGCTCGCCCTCGTCGAAGGTCCAGACGCGGGCCCGGATCTGCGACTTCGAATTGTAGGCCGCGCGCGCCAGGAATTTCTTCGACGACGATTGGACGATGGCGGTCGAACCCGGCTTCATCTTTTCCTGCGGCTTGCCTTCGACGCGCTCGATGGCGGAGGCGTAAATCCAGGGCTGGCCCTCGAGCAAGCTCTTTTCCTTGCCCTGTTTGATAGTAATGATCAGCATGTCAATCCAGTGGTATTGGACCGGCCGCGGCCGGTCAATGATGAGAATGTCGCCCGGTCGGCGACCAGGCCGGCGGCGCCGGCCGGCATTCGATGAATTCTAGTGCGGCGCCGCCTGCGCGACGTAGGTCAGCGGCTTGACCGGCACGCTCAGCTCGATCGTTTCGCGCTGCTTGTTTTTGTGCTCGACGATCAGCGTGAGCGGCACCATCTCGCCCTCCTTCAACTGGCGCTTCAGATCCATCAGCATGATGTGATAGCCGCCCGAGGCCAGGTTGACGGTCTTGCCCGCCGCCAGATCGATGCCGTCGACGGCGTGCATGCGCATGGTCTGGCCGTCCATCGCCATCCGGTGCATCTCGACCATGCCCGCCAGGCTGGAACGGGCCTCGACCAGGCGCGCGTCGCCGGCCGAGCGCAACTGCATGAAGGCGCCGGTGACCTTCCCCGCCGGCACGGTGGCGCGCACCCAAGGCGCGCTGACCGTGACCTGGGCCAGTGCGATCGAGGCGAAGCAACTCAGCGTCGTGGCAAGAAACAGTTTCTTCATTGTCGTTCTCCGAAAAAAGCCGGGCCAACGCCGCGCCGGGGCGGCCTAAGCCTTGTAAGTTTCGCGCTCGACCTGCACCGTCGCCGCGCCGTCGGTGAGCCAGATCTGGCCGTCCTGGATCGTGCATTGCAGCTGCATGGTGCGCTGCGCCAGCCGCGCCAGCTCGCCGGCGGCGTCCGCCGGCAGGTTGATCACAGTCAGGTTCTTGGCCCGCTCGAGCTTGCCGGCGATCTGCTTCCACCAGATGTGGCTGGTCGCCCCGTAGCTGTAGACGATCACCTTCTCGGAGCGGCCGCAGGCTTTCAGCAGGCGCTTCTCGTCGGGCTGGCCGACCTCGATCCACAACTGGATCGCGCCGGTCAAGTCCTTGAGCCACAGATCGGGTTCCTCGGTGTCGAACAAGCCCTTGGTGAAGGTCAGCGCCTCGTCGGCGTGGATGGCGAACGCCAAGAGGCGCACCATCATGCGCTCGTCGGTCTCGGACGGGTGCCGCGCCAGCGTCAGGATGTGGCTCTGGTAATAATGGCGGTCCATGTCCGCCAGCTGCAAATCGGCTTTGAAAATTGTTGCTTTGAGGGCCATCGGGTCGCGCCTGCCTGTATGAAAAGTGGATTACTTGAAGACGACGGTCTTGCTGCCGTTTTGCAAAATGCGGTGTTGAACGAACCATTTCACCGCGCGCGCCAGCACCACGCACTCGACGTCGCGCCCGATCGCCGACAGCGTCTCGGCGCTCATGGCGTGGTCGACGCGCTCGACGTCCTGCTCGATGATCGGGCCTTCGTCGAGGTCGCCGGTGACGAAATGGGCGGTCGCGCCGATCAGCTTGACGCCGCGGTGGTGCGCCTGGGCGTACGGCTTGGCGCCCTTGAAGCTGGGCAGGAAGGAATGGTGGATGTTGATCGCCTTGCCGCGCAGCGCCTCGCACAAGCCGGGCGAGAGAATTTGCATATAGCGCGCCAGCACCACCAGGTCGACCTGGTGCGCATCCATCAGTTCGAGCACGCGCGCCTCCTGGGCCAGCTTGGCCGACTCGGGCGCGCCGGCCGCCAGCGGCAGGTGGTGGAACGGAATGTTGTAGCTGGCCGCCAGCTGGTAGAAATCCATGTGGTTGGACACGATGGCCGGAATTTCGACCGGCAGCAAACCGCTCTTGTAGCGAAACAGCAAGTCGTTCAGGCAATGCCCGATCTTCGACACCATCAGCATCACGCGCGGCTTGTAGGCGGCGTCGTGCAATTGCCCGTTCAACTGCATCGCTTGCGACAAGACGGCGAAATCGGCGCGCAGACGCGCGTCGCTGACTTCGGCGTCCTCCAGCGCGAAATGGACGCGCATGAAAAACAGCTGCGATTCCTGATCGCCGAACTGGGCCGAATCGATGATGTTGCAGCCGTGCTCGGCCAAAAAGCCCGAGACCCGTTGCACGATGCCGCGCTGGTCCAGGCAAGACAGAGTCAAGATGTATTCGGGGTGCGTCATATTGGCGAAGTGATATCTCAGAATTGGTCGGGGCCGCCGGCGCGCGGGTGCTTCCACGTCCGGCCGCGAGGCCGGTATTGTCGCACGGCTGAGGCGAAAAGGTCGATTTTCAGGCCGAAGCGGGGCTTGCGGCCGCGCCGGGACGGCGAAAATCGGCGTCCTCAGGAACTTGGTCATTCTCTCAACGTCTATCCTTTTGCTTGATACAAGCGCAGCTTCATCCGGCTCGGCCCGGGTGACCTTTTTATGAGGACTTTTTTATCGAGGTATCGACATGTTCACGCAAAACATCACACCGGCGGTCAAAGACCACATGGACGTCCAGTTATCGTTCTTCACTGATTTATCGAAAAAAATGTTCGATACGGCGCAGAAAGTGAGTGAAATCAATTTGCAGCTGGCGCAAGAACTGGTCGCCGACATGACCGCCTGCAACCAACAATTAATGTCGGCGAAAGATCCCGCCGAGTTCGCTTCCGTCGCCAGCACGCAGATTCAACCGTGCACCGAAAAACTGCGCAACTACCAGCAGCGGCTGTCGAACCTGATCGCCAACGCCAATGCCGAACTGACCCGGACGGCCGAGACGCATATGCCCGAGGCGAGCCGCACGGCCGCCGCCGTGACCGACGAGCTGGTGCGCACGGCGACCGAGGAAACTGAAAAGGCGACCCAGCGCCAGCGCGCCGTGATCGACAAGATGAACGAGTCGGCCCGCCGCGGCATCGACGGCTTGTCGCAAAGCATGAGCCGGGGCGCCGATCAAAATCCGGGCCAGGATCAGCCTTACGGCCAGCCCCACTGATCCGGCCCGCCGTCCTCCACGCGCCGCGCCCCCGGACGCGGCGCCGCGCCGGCGGCAGCCTCCGCCCCTATTTTCCGAAGGAGACCAACCATGAGCAACGCGCAAGACAAAACCGATGCCATTTCCCTGTTGACGGCGGATCACCGCAAGGTGCGGCGCCTGTTTCAGGAGTTTGAAGAGCTGGAAGAGGAAGAAGGACAGGACGACCTCAAGTCGGAGCTGGTCGAGCAGATTTGCTTTGAACTGAGCATGCACGCCCTGGTCGAAGAGGAGATTTTCTATCCCGCCGTGCGCGGCGCCATCGATGACGACGAGCTGATGGACGAGGCGCAGGCCGAGCATGCCCAGGTCAAGGACTTGATCGGCGAGCTCGAGGAGATGACTCCGGGCGACGGCCGGTTCGACGCCACCGTGATGGAGCTGTCGGAACAGGTCGAGCATCACGTGAGCGAAGAGGAAAGCGCGATGTTCGCCAAGGCCGCCAAGGCGGGACTCGATCTGGAGGCGCTGGGCTTGCAGATCAAGCAGCGCAAGGAGGCGATGGAGGAGGACTTCAGCAACGTGCCCGGCCCGGAGGCGGCACGCGGCGGCGCGGACGCCGGCCACAAGGGCGCCAACCCGTAGGCGCGGATGGCTCGAACGATGCGCGCGCCCGCCAGCGGAGGAACTAATGGGAATGACGCTTTTCTAATCATGCAGGAGTGGCAAACTGTTCATGCAAAACGCCACCCAGTGCCACGATAAACTCAAGCACAAGGAGACGGACATGGCCTCAAGTCAAGGAAACGATCCAACCAAGGGCAGTGGCGGTTCTGGCAGCCAGAACAGCCAAAAGGGCGGCGGCAGCAAACGCGGCTTCGCCGCCATGAATGAAGAGCAGCAACGCGAGATCGCCAGCAAGGGCGGCCAGGCGGCCCATCAGAAGGGAACGGCGCACGAGTTCGATTCCGAGGAAGCGCGCCGGGCCGGTCAGAAAGGTGGGGAGGCGGTCAGCCGCGACCGCGAGCACATGGCTGAAATCGGCCGCAAAGGCGGGGAAAGCCGGCAATCGGCCAACCGCGAAAAAAGCGCCGACAAAAGCGGCGC
>JACMLV010000112.1 GCA_014379395.1 Burkholderiaceae bacterium | reverse complement strand
TGGCCCTGGGCGGCGGCCTGGGCGTGGCGCCGGCGGCCGGCGGCGGCACCGTCGTCAAGGTGCGCCTGCCCCTGGCCGCATCGGAAGGGGGCCGCGCATGATCCGCATCTTCCTGATCGACGACCACGCGGTGGTGCGCGAAGGCTACCGGCGCCTGCTCGAACGCCGCCCCGACCTGCGCGTGGACGCCGAGGCCGGCAGCGCCGAGGAGGCGCTGCAAAAGCTGCGCGAGCCCGGGCTCGCCATCGACGTCATCGTGCTCGACCTGTCGCTGCCCAACATGGGCGGCATCGAACTGATTCCGCGCATCATGCAACGCCAGCCGCAGGCGCGCATCCTCGCCTTCAGCATGCACCGCGATCCGCTGTACGCCTCGCAGGCGCTGCGCGCCGGCGCGCTCGGCTACGTCACCAAGAGCAGCAGCCCGGACGTGCTGATCGACGCCATCTACCGCATCGCCAAGGGAGAAAAGGTGCTCAGCCCGGACATCGCGCCCGACATCGCGCTCAGCCTGCTGGGCCGCGAGCGCAACCCGATCGACGAGCTCAGCCCGCGCGAATTCGAGATCCTGCGCCTGCTGCTCGACGGCCAGAACGCCGAGCAGATCGGCGAGATCCTCAACATCAGCCCGAAAACCGTGCAAAACGGGCATTACCAGATCAAGGCCAAGCTGGGCGTGAAAACCGATATCGAACTGACACGGCTGGCGCTGAAACTCGGCCTGATCGCCTGATCCGGGAAAAAATTTACGCCCATCAAGGAAATTTCAGGCGGCGAGCTCAACTGATTGACTCGCCCACATTTAGTCATTATTCTCCGATCCACTACAACATCTAGTGATTATTGGAGAGCGCATGACCTTGCCTGCCGACACCACCCCGCCCTACGTCATCAAGCGCGACGGTTCCACCGCGCCGTTCGACCTGGGCAAGATCCGCTCGGCGCTCGAGCGCGCGGGCAAGGCCAGCGGCGAATTCGAGGCCGCCGAGGCGGCCCGCCTGGCGCATCTGGCGCTGAGCCAGGGCGACGCGTTGCGCGGCCTGGACGCGCCCAACATCGAGCAGATCCAGGACGCCGTCGAGGCCGCCCTGTTCGGCGCCGGCCACCGCCAGACCCTGCGCGCCTACACCGTCTACCGCGACCAGCACCACAAGCTGCGCGCCGACCGCAAGGCGCTGATCGACGTCGAGGCCTCGATGACCGAATACCTCGACAAGCGCGACTGGCGCGTCAACGCCAACGCCAACCAGGGCTATTCGCTGGGCGGCCTGATCCTCAACGTGTCGGGCAAGGTGATCGCCAACTACTGGCTCAACCACGTCTATCCGCCCGAGGTGGGCGCGGCGCACCGCAACGCCGACCTCCACATCCACGACCTCGACATGCTGGCCGGCTACTGCGCCGGCTGGTCGCTGCGCATGCTGCTCACCGAGGGCTTGAACGGCGTGCCGGGCAAGGTCGAGTCAAGCCCGCCGAAGCACATGTCGTCGGCCGTCGGCCAGATCGTCAACTTCCTCGGCACCCTGCAAAACGAGTGGGCCGGGGCGCAGGCGTTCAGCTCCTTCGACACCTACATGGCGCCGTATGTGCGCAACGACGCCCTGACCTACCCGCAGGTGAAACAGTACATCCAGGAACTGGTCTACAACCTCAACGTGCCGTCGCGCTGGGGCACCCAGACCCCGTTCACCAACCTCACCTTCGACTGGATCTGTCCGGAAGACCTGCGCGAACAAGTGCCGGTGATCGGCGGCGTGGAAATGCCGTTCGTCTACGGCGACCTGCAAGTGGAGATGGACATGATCAACCGCGCCTACATCGAAGTGATGATGCAGGGCGACGCCAAGGGCCGCGTGTTCACCTTCCCGATCCCGACCTACAACATCACCGAGGGCTTCGACTGGCACAGCGACAACGCCGAGCTGCTGTTCGAGATGACGGCGCGCTACGGCCTGCCCTACTTCCAGAACTTCCTCAACTCCGAGCTCAAGCCGAACATGATCCGCTCGATGTGCTGCCGCCTGCAGCTCGACCTGCGCGAACTGCTCAAGCGCGGCAACGGCCTGTTCGGCTCGGCCGAGCAGACCGGCTCGCTCGGCGTGGTGACCATCAACTGCGCGCGCCTGGGCCACCAGCACGCCGGCGACGAGCCGGCCCTCTTGGCGCGCCTGGACGAGCTGATGGAACTGGGCCGGGTCAGCCTGGAAATCAAGCGCAAGGTGATCCAGCGCCACATGGACGACGGCCTGTTCCCGTACACCAAGCGCTACCTCGGCACCCTGCGCAACCACTTCTCGACCTTGGGCGTGAACGGCATCAACGAAATGATCCGCAACTTCAGCGGCGACGAATACGACATCACCAGCGAGGCCGGCCACGCGCTGGCGGTGCGCCTGCTCGACCACGTGCGCGCGCGCATGCTCGAATTCCAGGACCAGACCGGCAACATGTACAACCTCGAAGCGACGCCGGCCGAGGGCACCACCTACCGCTTCGCCAAGGAAGACCTGAAGCGCTTCCCGACCATCCTGCAAGCGGGCACGGCGGCCATGCCGTACTACACCAACTCGTCGCAACTGCCGGTCGGCTTCACCGACGACCCGTTCGAGGCGCTCGAGCGGCAGGACGAACTGCAACGCAAATACACCGGCGGCACCGTGCTGCACCTGTACATGAACGAGCCGGTCTCGAGCGCGGCCGCCTGCCGGCGCCTGATCCAGCGCTCGCTGGGCCGCTTCCGCCTGCCCTACATCACCATCACGCC
>JACMLV010000111.1 GCA_014379395.1 Burkholderiaceae bacterium | reverse complement strand
GCCTGCAAGAGTTCGCGCCGGTCGGCGGGCGCCTGCAGCGCCACCGCGCGCCCGGCGGCGCCATCGTCATCGACGACAGCTACAACGCCAATCCGGATTCGGTGCGCGCGGCCATCGACGTGCTGGCGCTCGCGCCGGCGCCGCGCATCCTGGTCTTGGGCGACATGGGCGAAGTCGGCACCCAGGGCCGCGAGTTCCACGAGGAAATCGCCGCCTACGCCGCCACCCGCGCGATCGACCGCGTGCTGGCCACCGGCGAACTGGCGCGCCACATGAAGGGCGAACAGATTCAGCATTTCGAACAGCTGGCGGATCTGCTGGCCGCGCTCGACGCGCGCCTGACGCCGCACACCACGGTGCTGGTCAAGGGCTCGCGCTTCATGCGCATGGAACGTGTAGTGCAGCACCTGCTGGGCACGAACAATAACAATAATAAGGATACCCATTAATCATGCTGCTCTGGCTCGCCCAATATTTTCAAGATGACATCGGCCCGCTGCGGGTCTTCAACTTCATCACCTTCCGCGCCGTGTTCGCGACCCTGACCGCGCTGGTGATCGGCCTGGCCGCCGGTCCGGCCGTGATCCGCATGTTGACGCGCATGAAGGTCGGCCAGGCGGTGCGCACCGACGGCCCGCAGACGCACCTGAAAAAACACGGCACGCCGACCATGGGTGGCGTCCTGATCCTGATCGCCATCGGCGTCTCGACCCTGCTCTGGTGCGACTTGTCGAACCGCTTCATCTGGCCGGTGCTGGTCGTCACGCTCGGCTTCGGCGCGATCGGCTGGGTCGACGACTACCGCAAGGTGGTGCGGCAGGACCCGAACGGCATGCGCTCGGCCGAAAAATACTTCTGGCAGTCCCTGATCGGCATCGTCGCCGCCTTCTACCTGGCGTTCTCGGTGGCGGTCTCGCAGCCGAGCGCGGCGGAAATCTGGAAGCTGATCTTCGAATGGGTGCAGTCGGGCTTCTCGATGGACCTGCCGCCCAAGGCCGACTTGATCGTGCCGTTCTTCAAAACCATCAGCTACCCGCTCGGCGTGTGGGGCTTCATCGCGCTGACTTATTGCGTCATCGTCGGCACCAGCAACGCGGTCAACTTCACCGACGGCCTCGACGGCCTGGCCATCATGCCGACCGTGATGGTCGGCTCGGCGCTCGGCCTGTTCGCCTACCTGACCGGCAGCGCGACGTACTCGAAATACCTGTTCATCCCGCACATCCCGGGCGCCGGCGAATTGATCATCTTCTGCGGCGCGATGGCCGGCGCCGGCCTGGCCTTCCTCTGGTATAACGCGCATCCGGCCCAGGTCTTCATGGGCGACGTCGGCGCGCTGGCGCTGGGCGGCGCGCTCGGCACCGTGGCCGTCATCGTGCGCCAGGAAATCGTGCTGTTCATCATGGGCGGCATCTTCGTCGTCGAGACGGTGTCGGTGATGATCCAGGTGAGCTGGTTCAAGTACACCAAGAAGCGCTACGGCACCGGCCGCCGCGTATTCCTGATGGCGCCGCTGCACCACCATTTCGAACAAAAGGGCTGGAAGGAGACGCAGGTCGTCGTCCGCTTCTGGATCATCACGATGATGCTGGTGCTGTTCGGCCTGTCCACCTTGAAGCTGCGCTGATGAACTACACCGGCAAAAACGCACTGGTACTGGGGCTCGGCGAATCCGGGCTGGCGATGGCGCTGTGGCTGGCGCGCTGCGGCGCCACCGTGCGCGTGGCCGACACGCGCGAGGCGCCCG
>JACMLV010000110.1 GCA_014379395.1 Burkholderiaceae bacterium | reverse complement strand
TCGCGACGCAGCAGCTGAACAACACTTCGCAACTCAAGAAGGTACGCCGCGATATCGCGCGTGTGAAGACGGTCATGAATACGAAGGAAGCCAAATGAACGACACAGTGAAAAAGCCGCTCAAGCGCACGCTGATCGGCAAAGTGGTGTCCGACAAGATGGACAAGACCGTCACCGTTCTGATCGAGCGCCACGTCAAGCACCCTTTGTACGGCAAAATCATCATGCGCTCGAACAAGTATCACGCGCATGACGAGACCAACGAAGTCAAGGCCGGTGATACGGTCGAGATCCAGGAAGGTCGCCCGATCTCCAAGACCAAGGCGTGGACAGTCACGCGCGTCGTGCAAGCGGCGCAGGTGGTCTAGTCTGATTAGTTGGGGGCAGAGTAACTCGGCGCGCTACGGCGCCTCATAAACTCTGTCCCACAATTAATAGGTTTTATTTTTCTTGCGGGCCCGTCCTTAGTATGCGATACTAGCGGGCTTCGTTCAAGCAGTGCCGCAAAGGGTCTGGTCACAGGCCGCAAGCAGCGGTCAGTGATGTATGAAGGTCATGCACCCAAACAGTTTCGCTCTTCA
This sequence comes from Burkholderiaceae bacterium, assembly GCA_014379395.1. GTDB lineage: Bacteria > Pseudomonadota > Gammaproteobacteria > Burkholderiales > Burkholderiaceae_D > Janthinobacterium. Next base: position 13,017 of record JACMLV010000110.1, on the reverse strand, counting down.
TGAGTGGATCTGACGGGACCAAGACTGACCGCGGCTCTGCATTTTGCGGATTCTTCGGCTTAAGTTGGGAAAGAGAATACTATGATTCAAACTGAAAGCCGGCTCGAAGTGGCTGACAACACGGGTGCCAAAGAGGTTATGTGCATCAAGGTGTTGGGTGGTTCCAAGCGCCGTTATGCGGGCATTGGCGATGTGATCAAGGTAACCGTCAAGGTTGCTGCGCCACGTGGCCGTGTCAAAAAAGGTGAAATTTATAATGCTGTGGTTGTGCGCACCGCGAAAGGTGTTCGCCGCCAGGATGGTTCCTTGGTTAAGTTCGATAGCAATGCTGCTGTCTTGCTCAACGCCAAGCTCGAACCGATCGGTACCCGTATTTTCGGACCAGTCACGCGCGAACTGCGCACTGAAAAGTTCATGAAAATCGTGTCCCTGGCACCGGAAGTCCTGTAAGGAGTCGTAATGGATAAGATTCGTAAAAACGACGAAGTCATCGTTCTGACCGGGAAAGACAAGGGCAAGCGTGGTGTGGTGCAGCAGCGTATCGATGCTGAACATATCGTGGTTGACGGTATCAATGTCGCTAAAAAAGCGCAGAAACCGAACCCGATGACTGGCGTAACTGGTGGTATCGTCGATAAGACCATGCCAATTCACGTGTCCAATGTTGCGTTGTTCAACGCAGCAACTGGCAAGGCAGATCGCGTGGGATTTAAAGAAGTCGACGGCAAGAAAGTCCGCGTCTTTAAGTCCTCCGGCGAAGTAGTGAAGGTTTAAGAGATCATGGCCCGTCTCCAAGAATTCTATAAAGAAAAGGTCGTTGCTGATCTGGTCGCCAAATTTGGCTACAAATCGGCAATGGAAGTTCCGCGCCTGACGAAGATTACCCTGAACATGGGTCTGTCCGAAGCCGTTGCGGATAAAAAGATCATCGAGCACGCCGTCGGCGACCTGACCAAGATCGCCGGTCAAAAGCCTGTCGTCACCAAGGCTCGCAAGGCAATCGCGGGTTTCAAGATCCGTGAAGGCTACCCGATCGGTACCATGGTCACCCTGCGCGGCGCTCGCATGTACGAGTTCCTCGATCGCTTCATCACCGTGGCCCTGCCGCGCGTGCGCGATTTCCGTGGCGTGTCCGGTCGTGCCTTCGATGGCCGCGGCAACTACAACATCGGTGTCAAGGAACAGATCATTTTCCCTGAAATCGAGTACGACAAGATTGACGTGCTGCGCGGTATGAATATCAGCATCACGACAACCGCTAAGACCGACGACGAAGCGAAAGCTCTGCTCGCCGCCTTTAAATTCCCGTTCAGAAACTGAGATCATGGCAAAATTGGCACTGATTAACCGTGAGCAAAAGCGTGCTGACCTGGTGGCGAAATTCGCCCCCAAGCGCGCCGAGCTGAAGGCCATCGTTGATGACCAGTCGAAATCGGAAGAAGAGCGTTACGAAGCGCGCCTGAAACTGCAGGCCCTGCCACGTAACTCCAATCCGACGCGCCAACGTAATCGTTGCGCCATCACTGGTCGTCCGCGCGGCACATTCCGTAAATTCGGTCTGGGTCGTATCAAGCTCCGTGAATTCGCCATGCGTGGTGAAATTCCGGGTATGACAAAAGCAAGCTGGTAATAGGAGAATATGCAATGAGTATGAGCGATCCTATCGCCGATATGCTGACCCGCATTCGCAACGCCCAAGGCGTTCAAAAAACGACCGTGGCCATGCCATCGTCGAAAGTCAAAGTAGCGATTGCCAACGTCCTCAAGGACGAGGGTTACATTGAAGATTTCGCCGTCGCCGAAGCTGGTGGCAAGGCGGAACTCAAGATCGGTTTGAAATATTATGTTGGCCGTCCCGTCATCGAGCGCTTGGAGCGCGTGTCCCGTCCAGGGTTGCGCGTCTACAAGGGCAAAGACGAGATCCCTACTGTGATGAATGGCTTGGGTGTGGCGATCGTGTCGACTCCGCAAGGCGTCATGACTGACCGCAAAGCACGCGCTACCGGTGTCGGCGGCGAAGTTATTTGCTACGTGGCTTAAGGAGTTACACATGTCTCGAGTAGCTAAAATGCCAATCGCTGTGCCAGCTGGCGCCGAAGTCGCCATCTCCGCCGCGGCGATCACCGTCAAGGGCCCACTGGGCGTGCTTTCCCAAGCCTTGAACGGCCTGGTCAAAGTAGAAAACAATGCAGGAACCCTCAGTTTCGACGTCGCCAACGACAGCCGCGAAGCCAATGCCATGTCCGGCACGCTGCGCGCCCTGGTCAACAACATGGTGACCGGCGTGACCAAGGGTTTCGAGAAGAAGCTGAGCCTGGTTGGTGTGGGTTACAAGGCGCAAGCGCAAGGCGACAAGTTGAACCTGTCCCTGGGCTTTTCGCACCCTGTCGTCCATTCGATGCCAGTAGGCGTGACCTGCGCCACCCCGACGCCGACCGAGATCCTGATCAAGGGTATCGATCGCCAGCAAGTGGGCCAGGTCGCCGCCGAAGTTCGTGCTTACCGCGCTCCTGAGCCTTACAAGGGCAAGGGCGTCCGTTATGCGGACGAAGTGGTCAAGCTTAAAGAAACCAAGAAGAAGTAATTAGGGGCTGACGATGGATAAGAAAGAATCACGGCTTCGCCGCGGACGCCAAACCCGCATTAAGATTGCGGCACTGAAAGTAAATCGCTTGTCGGTGCACCGCACCAACTTGCACATTTACGCCAACCTGATCAGCCCGGACGCGACGATCCTGGTGTCGGCCTCGACGGCCGAAGCCGAAGTGCGCGCCGAACTGGCGGGCAAGTCCGGCAAGGGTGGCAATGCCGCCGCCGCCGCACTGGTCGGCAAGCGCGTCGCCGAAAAAGCTTTGAAAGCAGGGATTACCGAAGTCGCGTTTGACCGCTCCGGTTTCCGTTACCACGGCCGTGTGAAGGCGTTGGCAGAAGCCGCGCGTGAAGCCGGTCTGAAGTTCTAAGGAAGATTCGTCATGGCAAAAATGCAAGCAAAAATGCAAAGCGACAAGCCGGATGATGGCATGCGCGAAAAAATGATCGCGATCAACCGCGTGACCAAAGTGGTCAAGGGTGGTCGGATCATGGGTTTCGCCGCGCTGACCGTGGTTGGTGATGGCGATGGCCGCATCGGCATGGGCAAGGGCAAGTCGAAGGAAGTGCCGGTTGGTGTGCAAAAGGCAATGGAAGAAGCCCGCCGCAACCTGATCAAGGTGCCTCTGAAGAACGGTACGCTGCATCACACCGTCTACGGCCGTCATGGCGCGTCGAAGGTGATGATGAACCCGGCCAAGCCGGGTACCGGCGTCATCGCCGGCGGCGCAATGCGCGCGATTTTCGAGGTGATGGGCGTGACGGACGTGGTGGCCAAATCCACCGGTTCGAACAACCCGTACAACCTGGTGCGCGCCACGCTCGACGGCCTGGCAAAAATGAGCACTGCGTCCGACATCGCCGCCAAGCGCGGCAAGTCGGTCGAAGACATTCTGGCTTAAGGCGGACAAAATGACAAACACAGTCAAAGTGCAATTGGTCAAAGGCTTGATCGGTACGCGCGAGTCGCATCGCGCCACCGTGCGCGGTCTGGGTCTGCGTCGTGTGAATTCGGTTTCCGAACTGCAAGACACACCATCCGTGCGCGGCATGATCAATAAAGTATCGTATCTCGTTAAAGTTGTCGGCTAAGCCTTCGGGCTTACTCGAACGGAGCAAATCATGGAATTGAATACTATTCAGCCCGCATTCGGCGCCAAACACGCCAAGCGTCGCGTCGGCCGCGGTATCGGCTCCGGTCTCGGCAAAACGTCGGGTCGTGGTCACAAGGGTCAGAAATCGCGTTCGGGCGGCTTTCATAAAGTCGGTTTCGAAGGCGGTCAAATGCCTTTGCAACGTCGTCTGCCTAAGCGCGGCTTCAAGTCGATGCACGCCACTTTCAAAGCGGAAGTTCGCCTGTCCGACCTGAACAACCTGGCCGTCGGCGACGTCGACATCCTGGTCTTGAAGCAAGCCGGCGTGTTGGGCGTGCTGGCGCGCGATGTGCGCGTGATCCTGTCCGGCGAAATCACCAAGGCGGTGAATTTGAAGGGCTTGAAAGTTTCGGCTGGCGCGAAAGCGGCAATCGAAGCAGCCGGCGGCTCGGTAGCCTGAGTTGACCGATAACAGCTTGATCGGAGCGAAAATTGGCGACTAACCCACAGCTTGCTAAAAGTGCGGCAGCCGGCTTCCCCTGGGGACGGCTGTGGTTTTTGCTTGGCGCATTGGTGGTGTATCGTATCGGCGCGCACGTCCCGGTTCCCGGGATCGACCCGACACAATTGGCCGCGCTGTTCAAACAGAACGAAGGCGGCATCTTGGGCATGTTCAACATGTTCTCCGGTGGCGCCTTGGAGCGTTTCACAGTGTTTGCGCTGGGTATCATGCCTTACATCTCGGCCTCGATCATCATGCAGTTGATGTCGATCGTGTCGCCGCAGATGGAAGCGCTGAAGAAGGAAGGCGAAGCAGGACGCCGCAAGATCACCCAGTACACCCGGTATTTCACGGTGGCGCTGGCGACCTTCCAGGCGCTCGGCATCGCCGTGGCACTGGAGTCGCAAGCCGGGCTGGTGCTCGAGCCGGGTCTGGCCTTTCGCTTCGTGACGGTCGTCACCTTGTTGACCGGCACCATGTTCCTGATGTGGCTCGGCGAGCAGATCACCGAACGCGGCCTGGGTAACGGCATTTCGATCATCATCTTCGCCGGTATCGCGGCGGGTCTGCCGGCGGCCTTGGGCGGCTTGTTCAGCTTGGTGTCGAACGGCACGATCAATCCGATCGCCGCCATCTTCATCGTGTTCCTGGTGGCGGTGGTGACCTACTTCGTGGTGTTTGTCGAACGCGGCCAGCGCAAGATTCTGGTCAACTACGCCAAGCGCCAGGTCGGCAACAAGATCTACGGCGGTCAGACCAGCCATTTGCCGCTGAAGCTGAACATGGCCGGCGTGATCCCGCCGATCTTCGCGTCGTCGATCATTCTGTTCCCGGCGACCATCGTGGATTGGTTTTCGAAGGGCGCCGATAACGCCAACCCCGCGGTACGGTTCCTGAAAGATTTGGCCGCATCGATGGGCCCCGGCGAGCCTATCCATGCGCTGTTGTACGCAGTGGCGATCGTGTTTTTCTGCTTTTTCTATACGGCGCTGGTGTTTAACAGCAAGGAAACGGCGGATAACTTGAAGAAGAGCGGCGCCTTCGTTCCCGGGATTCGTCCCGGCGACCAGACCGCCCGCTACATCGACAAGATCCTGACGCGATTGACCCTGGCCGGCGCGGTCTACATCACCCTGGTGTGTTTGTTGCCGGAATTTATGCAAGCCCAGTGGAAAGTACCATTCTATTTCGGTGGGACTTCTTTATTGATTATTGTGGTTGTCACCATGGATTTCATGGCGCAAGTGCAAAACTACGTGATGTCGCAGCAATATGATTCGCTGCTGCGCAAAGCAAATTTCAAGGGCGGAATTCCGTCGCGATAAGCGCGGTAAACATACCGAATGGCAAAAGACGACGTCATACAGATGCAGGGCGAGATTCTTGAGAATCTCCCAAATGCAACATTTCGAGTGAAGCTGGAGAACGGACACGTTGTACTCGGGCATATTTCAGGTAAAATGCGGATGAACTATATCCGCATCCTTCCTGGCGATAAGGTGACAGTGGAGTTGACACCTTACGATCTGAGCCGAGCGCGCATCGTATTCCGGACCAAGTAACACACTGAATCAAACCAAAGAAGCGAAAGAAAGAGCCCAAAAATGAAAGTTCTCGCATCAGTCAAGCGGATCTGCCGCAACTGCAAGATCATCAAGCGCAAAGGCGTAGTCCGCGTCATCTGCGTGGAACCGCGTCACAAGCAGCGTCAAGGTTAATCGAGGAATAACAAATGGCACGTATTGCAGGGGTTAATATCCCAAATCATCAGCACACGGTTATCGGCTTGACGGCCATCTACGGTGTGGGCCGCCCTCGTGCGGAAAAAATCTGCGCATCGACCGGTGTCGCGACCAACAAGAAGATCAAAGATCTCGACGATAACGAGCTGGAAAAGCTGCGCGATGAAGTAGCGAAATTCATCGTCGAAGGCGATCTGCGTCGTGAACTGTCGATGAACATCAAGCGTTTGATGGATCTGGGTTGCTACCGCGGCATGCGTCATCGCAAGGGTCTGCCTTGCCGTGGCCAACGCACGCGTACCAATGCACGTACCCGCAAGGGCCCGCGTAAAGCAGCACAATCGTTGAAGAAATAATCCTAAGTAGCACGATGTTGGGTTCAAGGGAATAAATATGGCTAAGTCGCAAAATAACGCCGCATCTGCACGCGTGCGTAAGAAGGTAAAAAAGAACGTCGCTGAAGGCATCGCGCATGTCCACGCCTCGTTCAACAATACGATCATCACGATCACCGATCGTCAAGGCAATGCGCTGTCGTGGGCAACCTCGGGCGGCGCAGGCTTCAAGGGTTCGCGCAAATCGACCCCGTTCGCAGCTCAGGTCGCTGCTGAAGCTGCCGGCAAGGTCGCTGTCGAGTGCGGCGTGAAGAACCTGGAAGTGCGTATCAAGGGCCCAGGTCCTGGTCGCGAGTCCGCGGTTCGCGCGTTGAACAACCTGGGCATCAAGATCACCGAGATCCAGGACGTGACGCCAGTGCCGCACAACGGCTGCCGTCCACCGAAGCGTCGTCGTATCTAAGACTCAAGCCGCAGAAGGCGCCCCCGGCGCCGGCTGCCGTTTGTTTCGTGAGCAAGAAATCGCTGGAGCGGATCGCCGGAAACGGTTATACTGCCCGGCCGTAATTGCCTGCCGTAACGATTTCGGCGGGTTTTTCGTTTTCAGCCACCGTCTGGCCAAGCATGGATCAGACTAGCGCCTAACCGCCGTCTTCGCGATGGGGCTGGGGCGTTATTATTTTAAAAAGGAAGCACCGTGGCACGTTACATCGGACCTAAAGCAAAACTTTCCCGCCGTGAAGGCACTGACCTGTTCCTGAAGAGCGCCCGTCGCTCGCTCGATTCGAAGTGCAAACTCGACATCAAGCCAGGCCAACACGGCGTCAAATCCGGCGCCCGCACCTCGGACTACGGCAATCAGCTGCGCGAAAAGCAAAAAGTCAAGCGCATGTACGGCATCCTGGAGCGTCAATTCCGCCGCTACTTCGCAGAAGCCGACCGTCGCAAGGGCAACACCGGCGAAACGCTGTTGAAGTTGCTCGAAACGCGTCTGGACAACGTCTGCTACCGCATGGGCTTTGGCTCGACCCGCGCCGAAGCGCGTCAATTGGTCAGCCACAAGGCGTTCACCGTCAACGGTATCGTCGTCAACATCGCGTCGTACGCGGTCAAGACCGGCGACGTCATCGCCGTGCGTGAAAAGTCGAAGAAGCAAGTGCGTATCCTGGAAGCGCTGTCGCTGGCCGAACAAATCGGCATGCCAGCCTGGGTTTCGGTCGATGCCAAGAAAATGGAAGGCACTTTCAAGTCCCTGCCAGAACGTAACGAAATCGCTCACGACGTCAACGAATCGCTGATCGTCGAATTGTATTCGCGTTAATAGCATTTAGCCGTAGCCTCCGCCCACTCATCGAGTGGGCGTTTTTACATTATTCACCAATGCCATCAGCCTTATCGGTGTAACGAACCGAGGGTATTGAAAAGGACATTTCATGCAAAACAGTTTGTTAAAGCCACGTATTATCGATGTCGAGGCGCTCGGCGCCGGTCACGCCAAAGTCGTGATGGAGCCGTTCGAACGTGGCTATGGCCACACCTTGGGTAATGCGTTGCGCCGCGTCCTGTTGTCTTCGATGGTGGGCTACGCCCCGACCGAAGTGACGATCGCCGGTGTCGTTCACGAATACTCGTCGCTCGACGGCGTGCAAGAAGACGTCGTCGACCTGCTGCTGAACCTGAAGGGCGTGGTCTTCAAGGTGCACAACCGCGATTCCGTCACGCTGACCCTGAAGAAGGAAGGCGAAGGCGCGATCCTGGCATCCGACATCGACCTGCCGCACGACGTCGAGCTGATCAACCCGGATCACGTGATCGCTCACCTGACCGCCGGCGGCAAGCTCGACATGCAGATCAAGGTCGAAAAAGGCCGCGGCTATGTGCCGGGCAATGTGCGTCGCCTGTCGGAAGACACCAACAAGACCATCGGCCGCATCATCCTGGACGCCTCGTTCTCGCCAGTGCGCCGCGTGTCCTACTTCGTTGAATCGGCGCGCGTCGAACAGCGCACCGACCTCGACAAGCTGATCATCAACATCGAGACCAACGGCGTCATCTCGCCGGAAGAAGCGATCCGTCAATCGGCGCGCGTCCTGGTCGATCAGTTGAACGTCTTCGCCGCGCTGGAAGGCACGGAAGCGGCCGCCGAGGCGCCATCGCGCACCCCGCTGGTCGATCCGATCCTGTTGCGTCCGGTCGACGATCTGGAACTGACGGTGCGCTCGGCCAACTGCCTGAAGGCCGAAAACATCTACTACATCGGCGACCTGATCCAGCGTTCGGAAAACGAGCTGCTGAAGACGCCGAACCTGGGCCGCAAGTCGCTCAATGAAATCAAGGAAGTGCTCGCTTCGCGCGGCCTGACCTTGGGCATGAAGCTCGAAAACTGGCCACCGGCCGGCCTCGAGAAGTAATTTTTGCAGCAAGTTGCCCGCGGCAGGTGTCGCGGGCAGTTCAATCGAAACCAACCGGTCCGCGGCGGTGCTAGCACAGCCGATCGAAGAACTGGATTAACACTCACCGAAAGGATATACCATGCGTCACGGTCACGGCCTCCGTAAACTGAATCGTACTTCTTCCCATCGCCTGGCGATGCTGCGCAACATGACAGTGTCCCTGCTGCGCCACGAAGCCATCAAAACCACCTTGCCAAAGGCAAAAGAACTGCGCCGCGTGATCGAGCCGATTCTGACCCTGGGCAAGACCGACTCCCTGGCCAACAAGCGCCTGGCGTTCAACCGCCTGCGCGACCGCGAAATGGTCGTCAAGCTGTTCGCCGAACTGGGCCCACGTTACGCCAACCGTAACGGCGGCTACCTGCGCATCCTGAAAATGGGTTTCCGCGTCGGCGACAACGCTCCCATGGCTTACATCGAGCTGTTGGATCGTCCAGAAGTGACCGCAGTCGAAGACGCAGTCGCCGCTGAGTAATTTTCAGCGCTGCTGTGAAAAAAAGGAGCCAGGCCTAGCCTGGCTTTTTTGCGTCTTAAGGCGCGATTAACGGGGCCGGGTGTAATATTTGCCTGTGCTGAGGTATGGCAAGCTTTGGCTGTGCCCGTTAGCCTCGTTCTGACTTGAGTCAAAGGAAAAAGGTCGTCATGTTTAGTTTCCCGTCCCCGGCCGGCGCCGCCCGCGCGCCGCTTCAACGCTTCGCGGCCTGGCTGTCGGGCTGCCTGCTGATCGCGCTGCTGGTCCTGCTCGGCACGGCGCCCGCGCACGCCGATGACGAGTTCTTGGACCCGGCCGTCGCCTTCAAATTTTCGGCGCGCATGCAAGACGCCGGCACCATCGTCGCCACCTGGCAGATCGCCGACGGCTATTACATGTACCGCGAACCCTACAAATTCCAAGCCAATGGCGCCAAGCTCGGCGCGCCCAATATCCCGCCGGGCAAGGTCAAGTTCGACGAGACGTTCCAGAAGGACGTCGAGACTTACCGCCACACGCTGACGGTCACGATCCCGGTCGAAGCGGACGGGCCGTTCACGCTGACCGCCACCGGCCAGGGCTGCTCGGACAAGGGGCTGTGCTATGCGCCGCAGGACGTGCGCGTCGAACTCGCCGGCGGCGCCGGCTTCGTCGCCGGCGCCGCGCCTGTGGCCGCCACGCCGACATCGGGCGGCGGCGAAATGGGCGGCATCGAGTCGGCCTTAAAGGGCGGCAAGCTGCTCGCCATCGTGCCCTTGTTCATGCTGCTCGGCCTGGGCCTGTCGTTCACCCCCTGCGTGCTGCCGATGGTGCCGATCCTGTCGTTCATCATCGTCGGCGAGGGCACCCGGGTGAGCCGCGGGCGCGGCCTGTTGCTGTCGGCGACCTATGCGCTGGGCATGGCGATCGTCTACACCGCGCTCGGCGTGGCCGCCGGCCTGATCGGCGAAGGCCTGGCCGCGACCCTGCAAAACCCGTGGGTGTTGGGCAGCTTCGCCGTGTTGATGGCGCTGCTGTCCTTGTCGATGTTCGGCGTCTACGAGTTGCAGGTTCCCGCCGCGCTGCAAAACAAACTGGCCTCGGTATCGAATAAACAGTCGTCCGGCCGGCTGGCCGGCGTGTTCGTGATGGGCGCGATTTCGGCGCTGATCGTCGGCCCCTGCGTGGCCGCGCCGCTGGCCGGCGCCTTGCTCTACATCAGCCAGACGCGCGACGTCGTCATCGGCGGCAGCGCGCTGTTCGCGATGGCGGTCGGCATGAGCGTGCCGCTGCTGCTGGTGGGCGTGTCGGCCGGCGCCTTGCTGCCGCGCGCCGGCGCCTGGATGGACGCCGTCAAGCGCTTCTTCGGCGTGCTGATGCTGGCGATGGCGTGGTGGCTGGTGTCGCCGGTCTTGCCGGGCGCCGTGCAGATGCTGGGCTGGACCGCGCTGGGGATCGGTTACGGCGTCTACCTGCTGGCCGGACGCGGCCATTGGCTGGCCAAGGCGAGCGGCGTCGCGTTCATGCTGCTGGGCGGGGTGCAACTGGTGGGCGTGGTCAGCGGCGGACGCGACGCGCTGGCGCCGTTGGCCCATCTGCAGGAGAACGGCGCCAAGCCGCTCCCGTTCACGCGCGTGAAGACGCTGGCGCAACTGGACGCGGTGCTGGCCCAGACCGGCGGCAAGACCGTGCTGCTCGACTTTTATGCCGACTGGTGCGTGTCCTGCAAGGAAATGGAAAAGATCACCTTCGTCGAGCCGCAGGTGCGCGCCAAACTGGCCAATTCGTTGCTGTTGCAAGTGGACGTGACCGCCAACGACGAGGCCGACAAGGCCATGCTGAAACGATTTAGCCTGTTCGGTCCGCCGGGCATCATCATGTTCGACATGCGCGGCCGCGAGATCGCCGATTCGCGCGTGATCGGCTACCAAGACCCGCAGAAATTCCTGCAATCGCTGTCGCGCCTGCAGTAGGCCGGCGCCGGTAAACTGGAACGGGCCGGTTGCAACCGGCCCGCTTTACATCCGCTGCGCGCCATGGGCGGCGGGCAACGTCATCCCGCTACGATTTACGGCTTGGCTGGCGCCGACTTGGCGCCGTGCATGGCTTCATGCATGTCGCATTCCTCGCCATCCTTCATGCCGCTGTGCATGCCCTTCATCTTCGCGTGCATACCGCTGTGCATGCCGCCGGCCATCCCGCCATGCATGTTGTTCATGCCGCCATGCATCCGGTTCATACCGCTGTGCCTACCGCCCGGCACGTTCGCGTCAAGAATCTTGCGCTGCTCCGGCGTCAGTTCGGCGTAGAAGGTCTTCAAGGCGGCCAGACTGTTTTGCTGCGCGGCCAGACGCAGTTGCGACAGCGCGATCCATTTTTCCATGCGCTCGGGCGCGCTCATCTTGGCGAGCGCCGCGGCGTCCGGGCGTTCGGTCGAGGCGGGCGGCTTGGCGGCGGCGATGAAGGTGGCCCAGGCCGGTTCCTGCGCCGCGCTCAGCTTCAACTTGTCATGCAGCGCGGCCAAGTGACCGGCCATGCCTTCGGCGCGCTTGGCGCCGCCCGCTTCGTGCTTTGCCGAGTGCTGGTGGCGCGCTTCACCGGCCTGCACGCCCAACGTTGCCGTGGCCATGCCGAAGACGGTCATTCCAATCACGAAGCTTTTGCGTAGGGTGTTCATCTGGATTCCTTTTTATATTGATCGGGGTAATGTACATCATATTGCACACAACCCCATCTTGCGCCTTCCTTGTTTCACCGACGTGTCGGCTACGCCCGAATTTGTATCCGCATGTTTCGGCCGGCGCCCTATATACAAGCCGATACAAATGGCCTGTTCAGGCGCTGGCGAAGTGGCGATAATCGCGGCATGGAACCCACTTCTACCATCCTCATCGTCGACGACGACCGCGAGATCCGCTCGCTGCTGGCGGACTACCTGGAAACGAACGGCTACCGCACCCTATGCGCGGCCGACGGCGCGGCGATGTGGCGCACGCTCGACGAGGCGCGCCCCGAGCTGATCGTGCTCGACCTGAACCTGCCCGGCGACGACGGCCTGACCCTGTGCCGCAAGCTGCGCGGCCAGTCGTCCCTGCCGGTCATCATGCTGACCGCGCGCAGCGAGCCGCTCGACCGCATCCTCGGGCTGGAGATGGGCGCCGACGATTACCTGCCGAAACCGTTCGAGCCGCGCGAACTGCTGGCGCGCATCCGCAGCGTGCTGCGCCGCAGCCATGCGATGCCGTCCAACGCGCCGTCCGACAAGGTGCGCCAGATGCGCTTTTCCGGCTGGACGCTGGACTTGGCGGCGCGCCATCTGCTCAACCCGGACGGGCTGGCGATCATGCTTTCTGGCGCTGAATTCCGCCTGCTGCGGGTGTTTCTCGAACACCCGAACCGGGTCTTGAACCGAGACCAGTTGCTGAACCTGACCCAGGGCCGCGACGCCGATCCGTTCGACCGCTCGATCGACATCCAGATCAGCCGCCTGCGCCAGAAGCTGGGCGAGGATGCGCGCCTGCCGCAAATCATCAAGACGGTGCGCAACGGCGGCTACGTGCTGGCCGGCGACGTGCGCAGCGAACCGGCATGAAGGCCTTCCTCGGCTCGATGACCGGGCGCGTGTTCCTGGTGCTGCTGCTCGGCATGGCCGCCTCTGCCGCGCTGACCCAGTGGCTGGCGGTGGCCGAGCGCCAGCGCACCATCGAGCAATACCGCGACTTCCACGCCCTCGAGCGCGCCGAGCAAATGATCGTCACCGCCGACGTGGTGCCGGCCGCCTCGCGCGCCATCTACCTGAAGGCGGCCAGCCGCGGCGGCGTGCGGCTCGAGGCGGGCGAGGCCCAGCCAGC
>JACMLV010000109.1 GCA_014379395.1 Burkholderiaceae bacterium | reverse complement strand
GCGCCTGCGCCAGGTGGTGCGCGCCTGCGGCGGCGGCGTCGCCCTCACTTGCAGCGCCAAGATCGAGGCGGTGCACGGGCTGGACTTCGCGCCGGCGCTGGCGCAGGTGGCCCAGGCCATCGAGCTGGAGATTTCCTCCATCACCGGCGACTTGAAACTGCTGTCGGAATTGATCCGCGAAGAACAAAGGAAAGCGGCATGAAAAAATGTGAATTCATCTATGCGGACGGCGGCCACAAGTGGGCCATGGTGGCGCGCGACCCGGCCCGTCCGAACTATCTGATCGACACCAACGAATACCTGGTCATCAACAACGGGCGCGCCCTGTTGACCGATCCGGGCGGGGTGGAAATCTTCGCCGCGGTGTTTTCGGCCATCAGCCAGGAGATCGATCCGAACCAGATCGAAGCCCTGTTCGCCTCGCACCAGGACCCCGACATCATCTCGTCGCTGGCGCTGTGGCTGCAGTTCAAGCCCGAGCTGCGCTGCTACCTGAGCAAGTTGTGGGACAGCTTCGTGCCGCATTTCGGCGGCGACGACCAGACCTTCATCAAGCTCGACGACGGCGGCGCCGATCTGCACCTGGGCAACCTGCCGCTGACGGCGGTGCCGGCGCACTTCCTGCATTCGTCGGGCAACTTCCACCTGTACGACCCGAAGGCGAAGATCCTGTTTTCGGGCGACGTCGGCGCCGCCATCGCGCCCGAGGCGCACGACGAGGGCTTGTTCGTCACCGATTTCGACCGCCACATCGGCTACGCGGCCGGCTTCCACCGCCGCTGGATGGGTTCGAAGGAGGCCAAGCTCGACTGGTGCGAGCGCGCCGCGGCGATGGAGATCGACATGCTGTGTCCGCAGCACGGCGCGGTCTACCAGGGCGCCGACGTGGCGCGCTTCATCAACTGGTTCGCCGAGCTCGAAACCGGCTTTTCGACCTTGAGGACTTGACCGTGCAGGTGCGTCCGATCAACGACCAGGAATTCGCCCAGTTCCAGTCGATGCTGGTGCGGGTGGCCGGCATCAGCCTGTCGCCGGCCAAGAAGACGCTGGTCGGCGGCCGCCTGGCCAAGCGGCTCCAGCATTGCCAGGTCGCCACCTACGGCGACTATTACGCGCTCTTGGCGAGCGGGCGCGACACGCAAGAGCAACAGGTCGCGCTCGACCTGTTGACCACCAACGAGACCTATTTTTTCCGCGAATCGAAGCACTTCGACTTCCTGCGCGAGCGCTTCCTGCCCGAGCGCAAGCCCGGCGCGCCGCTGCGCGTGTGGAGCGCGGCCTGTTCCAGCGGCGAGGAGGCGTACAGCATCGCCATGCTGCTGGCCGACCGGCTCGGCGAGAACGGCTGGCAGGTGCTGGCCTCCGACATCAGCAGCCGGGTGCTCGAGAAGGCGCGCGGCGGCCATTACTTCATGGAGCGCACCGACCAGATTCCGCCCGACTACCTGTCGCGCTTTTGCCTCAAGGGCGTCGGTTCCCAGCACGGCACCTTGCTGGTCGAGCCGCGCCTGCGCGCCAGGGTCGATTTCCGGCAGATCAACCTGAACCAGAACCTGCCCAACGTCGGCGAGTTCGACGTGATTTTTCTGCGCAACGTGATGATTTATTTCAGCCTCGACACCAAGCGCCACGTGGTGGCGCGCCTGCTGGCGACCTTGAAGCCGGGCGGCTACCTGATCGTCGGCCACTCCGAGAGCCTGAACGGGGTGGCCGACCATCTGAAGCCGGTGGCGCCGTCGATCTACCGCAAGCCCTTGAAATGAAGACGCCGCCCAACGTGATCGAGATTTTCCTGCAGCCGGGCGAGTGGTATTTCGGCGACTGCGACACGCGCATCCGCACCGTGCTCGGCTCCTGCGTCTCGCTGGCGCTGTGGCATCCGCGGCGCAAGATCGGCGGCATGTGCCATTACATGCTGCCCAGCCGCGGCCTTGGCCCGGCGGGCGAACTGGACGGGCGCTACGCCGACGAGGCGATGGCGCTGCTGGTGCGCGAGATGCGCGCGGCCGGGACCGAGCCGGCCGAGTACCAGCTCAAGATGTTTGGCGCGGGCAACATGTTCCCCGGCCTGATGTGTCTGCAGAACCAAGCCCATGTGCCCAGCCGCAACATGGCGGCGGCGCGCGCGCTGGCCGCGCGCTACGGACTGAAGGTGACCGCCGAGCACATGGGCGGGGCCGGCCACCGCCATGTGATGCTCGACGTCTGGAGCGGCGATGTGTGGGTGCGGCACCATCCGGGCGCCGCCGCGGTGGCCCAATGCGAACAATGTGAAACGAGGTCGGAATGCGAAGCAGGATAAAGGTGTTGATCGTCGACGATTCGGCCGTGGTGCGCCAGGTGCTCACGGCGGCGCTGGGGCGGGACCCGGGCATCGAGGTGATCGGCGCGGCGGCCGACCCGCTGTTCGCCATCGAGCGCATGAAGCACGGCTGGCCGGACGTGATCGTGCTCGACGTCGAGATGCCGCGCATGGACGGCATCACCTTCCTGAAAAAAATCATGGCCGAGCGCCCGACCCCGGTGGTGATCTGCTCGTCGCTGACGGCCAAGGGCGCCGACACCTCGGTGCACGCGCTGGCCTCGGGCGCGGTCGGCATCGTCGCCAAGCCGGGCATCGGCCTGCGCCGCGTCCAGATGGAGGAGGCGGCCGCCGAGCTGCTGCACGCGGTCAAGGCCGCCGCGTGCGCGAACATGAAGAAATTCCGGCCGCCCGCGCCGGCGCTTCATTGCGCGCCGCACCCTCATCCCGCGCCGCTTCATGCGGCGCCGCACCCT
>JACMLV010000911.1 GCA_014379395.1 Burkholderiaceae bacterium | reverse complement strand
GAAATGGCGGCCGTCGACCGGGTCGAAGTCGATGCCGGGCGCGGTGGCGACGCCGGTGTCGTTCAACAGCTGTTTGCAAAACGCCAGGCTGTCGTCGGTCAGATGGGCGATGTTGGCGTAGATGTAGAAGGCGCCGTCGGGCGGCGCGATGGCCGTCAATCCCAATGCCGGCAAGGCTTCCAGCAGCAGGCGGCGGTTTTCGCGGTACACCGTCAGGTGGCCCTGCAGCTCGTCGAGCGCGTCGAAGGCGGCCAGCGCGGCGTGCTGGCTCAGCGACGGCGGCGTCAGGAACAGGTTGCCGCAATAGGCTTGCGCGCGTTCGACATGATCGGCCGGCACCAGTAGCCAGCCCAGGCGCCAGCCGGCCATGCTGAAATACTTGGAAAAACTGCTGATGACGACCGCGTCCGGCGCCGCCGCCAGCATGGTCTGCGCCGGTTCCACATAGCTCAGGCCGTGGTAGATCTCGTCGGAGATGATGCGGATGCCGCGCGCGCGGCACACCTCGGCGATGGCGGCCAGTTCATCGGCGGCGATCACGGTGCCGGTCGGATTGGCCGGGCTGGCGATGATGACGCCGGCCGGCGCCGGTTCCAGCGCCGCCAGCGCGGCGGCGGTCAGCTGGAAGCGCACCTCGGGGCCGCAGGCGATTTCCACCGCTTCCATGTGCAGCGCCTTGAGTGTGTTGCGGTAGGCGACGTAGCCGGGCCGCGCCATCGCGACGCGGTCGCCCGGCGAGAACATGGAGCTCAGCGCCAGCACCAGCGCCGGCGAGGCGCCGCAGGTGAGGATGAAGCGCGACGGATCGACCGTCACGCCGTAGCTGTCCTGGTAGTGGCGCGCCAGGCGCTGCTTGAGCGGCGTGCTTTCCCAGTAGCCCATGTTGTCGCTGTCGAGCACCTGGTGGGCGCGCGCGATGGCCGCTGCCGGCGCGCCGGTCGAGGGCTGGCCGAATTGCATATGAATGACCGAGCGGCCTTCCGCCATCAAGGCGTGGGCGATGCGGCCGATGTCGATGGCGTGAAACGGTTCGAGTTGTGCTGGCATGGATGTCCCTTGAATGAATTCAGAAAGCCGGCCGGCAAGCTGGCAATGCGGGCTAATCAGGATTTTGCGGAAAAAACGGGATGTTTGCGGCATAAACAAAAACGGCACCCATTGCTGGATGCCGTCTCTGTGTTTAATTTTGTTGGTGCCGGGAGCCGGAATCGAACCGGCACGCTGTTTCCAGCGCGGGATTTTGAGTCCCGTGCGTCTACCTATTCCGCCATCCCGGCAACGCGAGACGGATTATCACTGATTTGCAAGGTTCGGGCAACCCTTTTGCCGTTTTTTATAATGGCGCGGCATCCCTGTTGGCTCTGGGGGTATCATCTTGCCTTCCAGAGTGATCCACCTATTCCGGCTAGCCAGCGTACGCATGAAAAATAAGAAAATCCGCGAAATCATCCTCGGCAAGGCGCTCGATCCGATGAAGCTCGAAACCCGCCACTCGATGGCGCTGGTGGCGTTTTTGGCCTGGGTCGGCCTCGGCGCCGACGGCTTGTCCTCGTCCTCGTACGGGCCGGAGGAGACCTTCAAGGCGCTCGGCACCCACACCCACCTCGGCCTGTACATGGCGATCGCCACCGCCGTGACGGTGTTCATCATCGCGCTGGCCTACAACCAGGTGATCGAGCTGTTCCCGACCGGCGGCGGCGGCTACCGCGTGGCGACCAAGCTGGTCGGGCCGTACATGGGCCTGATCTCGGGCTGCGCGCTGATCCTCGACTATGTGCTGACGATCGCCATTTCGATCGCCTCCGGCGTCGACGCGCTGGCGTCGTTTTTGCCGCTCGGTTTCCAGCCCTATAAG
>JACMLV010000108.1 GCA_014379395.1 Burkholderiaceae bacterium | reverse complement strand
GCGTGATCGACGGCATCGCCTTCCAGACCAACATCCTCGCGCTCAACGCGGCGGTGGAGGCGGCCCGGGCCGGCGAGCAGGGGCGCGGCTTCGCGGTGGTGGCGACCGAGGTGCGCAATCTGGCGCAGCGCTCGGCGGCGGCGGCCAAGGAAATCAAGACCCTGATCGGCGATTCGGTGGAAAAAGTCGGCACCGGCGCCAAGCTGGTCGACCAGGCCGGCGTCACGATGGAGGAGATCGTCAACAGCGTGCGGCGCGTCACCGACATCATGGCCGAGATCACCTGCGCCAGCGCCGAGCAGACCTCGGGCATCGAGCAGATCAACCAGGCCATCGCCGAGATGGACGAGGTGACCCAGCAAAACGCGGCATTGGTGGAAGAAGTGACGGCGGCCGCCGCCTCGCTCGAAGGCCAGGCGCAAAGCCTGGCCCATGTGGTGAGCGTGTTCAAGATCGACGCCCATTCGCCGAAGCTGCGCGCCATGCCCGGCGCCTCGTCGGCGCCGGCGGCGGCCGAGCAGCCGTCCCGGCTCAGTCTGACCTCGTCGAACTGAAGCTCCCGTCAGCGGACGCCGTCACCGGCGCCCGCTGGCGTATTTCTCAGGGGAAGTCCTTCCCCGAATACATTCCAACCACAGCGACTTACTTGGCAGCCTTGGCAGGGGCGATGCCCTTCTCCTTCTGCGCCTTGGCCACCAGCGCGTCCATCACCGCGATGGTCGCTTGCTGCGACTGCTGCTCGGGCTGGCCCGGACGACCGGCCAGCGAAGGCGAGGTCACGAAGCGGCCGTCGATGACGATGCTCGGCGCGCTGTCGATCTTGTAGCTCGCGGCCAACTGGGCGTTGCGCTTGATCTTGGTCTGCACCCCGAACGAACTGAACATTTCCTGGTACTTGGCCTTGTCGATGCCGTTCTTGGCGACGAAATCGGTCACCGCCTCGTCCTTGTTCAGGCGCACGCGCTCAGCGTGGATGGCGTGAAAAATCTTGTCATGCACGACGTCGAGCTTGCCCATCGCCTCCAGCGTGGCGTAGGCAAAGGCCTGCGGGTCCTTCGGCCCGCCGAACATCATGTGCACGCGGCGGAAGGCGACCTTGTCGCCCTGCTGCTTGACCCATTGCGCCATCAAAGGTTCGAGCGCGTTGCAGTGCGGGCAGGAATACGAGAAGAACTCGACCACCTCGATTTTTTTGCCGGCGTCGACGCGCGGGGTGTCGAGCGTGATGTAATCGATGCCGTTTTTCGGTTCCGCCGCAAACACGCCGGCGCTAGCGGCCATCAGGGTGACGCTGGCCAGCAAGAGACGCAGTAAACGCATAACAAATCCTTCTTCTTAAGAGTGGCAAATGCGGCGAGATTACCACTTTTCCCCGGAAGCTTTGCGGCAGGCCAGGAAAAATCGCCGCGTCCGACGGCAAATTAAGCCGTCTTTAAGGCGCTTGGCGGCCGATAAATTGACGCCCGTAAAAAAAGCCCGCGTGCGGCAGCAGGCGGGCTTTTTCAATCAATCGCGGCGATTTAGAAATCGTAGCGCGCCGACAGCTTCAACTGGCGGCCGTTGGCCGGATAGATCCCGCTCTGGCAGCCGTATTGATAGTTCCGATAATGCTTGTCGGTCAGATTCAGGCCGCTCAGCGCCACTTCCCAGGCGCCGTACTTGCGCCCGTAGCGCGCGTCGACGGTGGCGAAAGCCGGCATCAGCGCGGCGCAGCTATTGCTGAAGTCGTTGCCGTTGCGCTGGCGGTCGACCCACTGGGCGCCGATGTCGGCGCTCTGGCCGCCGGCCGGCAGCCACGACAGGCGCGCCGTGACGATGTTGCGCGGCACCAGCCCCATTTCCCGGCCGGCGTTCGGGCCTTCGGTGAAGGTCGCCTTCACATGCTGCGCATGGCCGCTCACGCGCCAGTCGGCCCCGATGGCGGCGCTGGCGTCGAGCTCGATGCCTTGGCGCCGGGTCGGGTCGAGGTTGGCGTTCGCCCCGAACGCGCCAACGGTCGGATCGAAGAAGATTTCATTGACCAGGTTGTGGCGGAAGCCGCGCAGCGTCAGGCTGCGCGCGCTGTCGCCGAAGGTCACGCCGAGTTCCAGGTCGTGCGAACTTTGACCTTTGAGGGGCAGGCCGGACGCCGTGTAGCCGTTCTCGTCGGCGTTGGCGACGCGGTAGCTCTGGCCCGCCTTGGCGTACAGCTGCGCCCGCGGCTGCACGTCGACG
Organism: Burkholderiaceae bacterium; assembly: GCA_014379395.1. Lineage (GTDB taxonomy): Bacteria > Pseudomonadota > Gammaproteobacteria > Burkholderiales > Burkholderiaceae_D > Janthinobacterium. The sequence continues at coordinate 4,284 of JACMLV010000108.1, read as the reverse complement.
CTGCCCTGCACTTCCCAGGCGTTCTGGCTTTGCTTGTTCGCGGTGCCCGCCGCGGTCTTGTCGAACAACTCGTGGCGCGCGCCGGCGACGAGGCGGACGTTGCGCGCGCCGTCGAACTTGAGCTCGTCGCGCAGATACAGCGCCTTCGACTTCTGCTTGTCGTTCGTGTACGTGGTCGCGCGGGTCCAGTCGATCAGATCGATGCCGGCGACCGCCTCGTTGAGCACGCCATCGAACTTGCCCAGGTGGCGCAGGCGCGGCGAGAACTGGGTCTGGCGGGTGTCGGCCTGCCAGCTCGACGGGGTGCCGTAGAACACGGTGAGCGACTTGACGCTCTTTTCGCGGTGCGACAATTCGGCCGCCAAGTCAAAAGCGCCGACGCGCTGCTCGACGAAGGCGGTGACGCGGTCGCTGTCGAGCGAGCCGAAGTCGTCCGGCGTGACGGTCTGGCGCGGATCGGCGTTGAACTGGGCCCCGGTCAGCGAACCGGGCAGGCGGCCGTCCTGGCGCAGGCTCTCGACCCGCAGGCCGAGCCGGCCGGCGCCCGTGTTCCACTGGGCGCCGCCGTTGAAATTGACTTGCTTGAAGGCGTTGTTGGCGCGGTAGTTGTCGATATGCTGGCCGCCGACGGCGGCGTCGAGCGCGACACTGTCCCAAGCCTGGGCGACGGCGGCGCGCCCTTCGCGCAGACCGAACTGGCCGACCTCGCCGAACACGCTGCCGCGCCCGCCGCGCCTGGCGGGGTCGCGCGTGACGATGTTAATCACGCCGCCGGTCGCGCCGTCGCCGTACAGCACACTGCTGCCGCCGCGCGTGATCTCGATGCGCTCGACGGTGTCGATCGCGATGCCCGACAGGATGATCGAGCCCATCTCACTCTCCGACACGCGCACGCCGTCGACCACTACCACCATGTTCTGGCTGCTGTTGGTGCCGAAGCCGCGCAAGTCGAGATCGAAGTCCGAGCTGCCGGTGAAGCTCTGGCGGCCGTACACGCCGCCGATCTTGCGGATCGCCTGGTTGACGTCGCTCACCCCGGCGCGGCGGATCTCGTCGGCCGTGATCACGGTCGCGCCGATTGGCGCCAGTTCGGGCGCGCTGGCGAAGCGCGCGCCAGTGATGACGACGGGCGCGAGCGCCTGGACGACGTTCTGGGCCAGCGCGGGCGCGCCGATGAAGCAAAGGGAAATAGCGGAAACCAGGGCGCGCGGCGTCAGGGCCGGCGTGCGGGATGCGGAAGCAGTCATTGAGAGAATCGTTTTCGAAAAAGCCATCCGGCCTGCGTCCCCGCAAGCCGGAATCCACGGAAGGCGCCGGGCGCGCTTCCACCTGTCCTGGCCGGTATCCGGGCTGACAAGTCGAACTGGCTCACCTTCCTATGCGGCGCATAGTGGTCAATCGAGACAGCCTGCCGCCGACAAAGCGGCGGCGCTTGCTTACCGTTGCGGGGGCAGCACACATGAGCCAAACGCGCGGGGCGCGGCGCTGTGTTTCCCGTTTAACTGCGCGCATGATCATGCGCGCGGGCACCAAAACGCGGACATTATAGACGCAAACCCGGCCAACTCTTGATAATGCCGCACGACGTTCCCATAGTAAACGGCTAACCAACCAGGAGTTTTCCATGCCAGCAGCCCTGCCCCCGACCGCCCTGCCGACCTATTTCCTGTCGCACGGCGGCGGCCCATGGCCGTTCATGAAGGACCAGTACAACGGCCATTACGACCGCCTCGAAGCGTCGCTGCAAGACATCCCGCGCCAGATCGCGGTCACGCCGCGCGCCGTGCTGGTCGTCACCGCGCATTGGGAAGGGCCGGAGTTCCTGATCTCGGCCAGCGCCCGGCCGCCGATGATCTACGACTATTCCGGCTTTCCGGCCCACACCTATGACATCGTCTACCCGGCGCCGGGCGCGCCGCAACTGGCCGAACGGGTCAAGGCGCTGCTCGACGGCGCCGGCCAGCCGGCCCGGCTCGACCCTGAGCGCGGCTTCGACCATGGCACCTTCTGCGTCGCGTATCCGATCTATCCCGACGCCAGCGTGCCGGTGGTGCAACTATCGCTCAAGCGCGGCCTCGATCCGCTCACGCACGTCGAGGCCGGCCGCGCGCTGGCGCCCCTGCGCCGGGAAGGCGTGCTGATTTTGGGGAGCGGGCTCAGTTACCACAACCTGCGCCAGTTCGGCCCCGGCGGCGCCGAGGCCTCGCACCGCTTCGACGACTGGCTGCGGCAAAGCATGGCACTGGCGCCGGCCGAGCGGCTCAGCAGGCTATTGGAATGGGAGCGGGCGCCGGCCGCGCGCGCGGCTCATCCGCGGGAAGAGCATTTGTTGCCGCTGATGGTGGCGCTCGGCGCGGCCGAGCAAGAAGCGGCCGCCACCGTGTATCACGAGGATGATTTTTTCGGCGCGCTGGCGGTGTCGAGCTTCCGCTTCGGCTGAAATGTGCGAGTTGAAAGCGCCGCGGCGGAACGATTTAGCTGAAAGCGCTTTTAGTGGGTTTGATACCTTGCCGCGCACTGGCGGCGCGGCAAGGGAACATCAGGTGCCGCGCCGGCCGTTGGCGGCGGCCTTGGCTTTTTCGGCGGCCAGCGCGGCGGCCTTCTCCGCCTTCAACGCCTGCTCGGCGGCGTACGTCGCCAGGGCGGCGGCGCGGGTTTCCGGCGTTTCCAGCGAGATACGGCCCAGCGCGCCACTGCGGTAGTCGATCAGCAGCGTGTGCGAGGCCTTCTCGAAGTCGAAGTCGCCGCCCTTCTGGCGGAAGCCGCGCCGCGCGGCGATGCCCTCGACCACGCCGATGCCGTCCATCTCCTCGGTCTTCAAGCCATAGCGCTCGGTCAGCAGCTTCGGGTAGCGGCGCAGCAATTCCTCGGCCAGGAACACCGCCACCTCCTCCTCGATCAGCGCGTTGGAACCGATCGCGTGGCTGGCGGCGAGCATCAGGCCGTCGCTCTCCAGGGCGATCTTCGGCCACAGCATGCCGGGCGTGTCGACCAGAACCGTGTTCTTGTCCAGATACAGCTTTTGCTGCATCTTGGTCACGGCCGGCTCGTCGCCGACCTTGGCCACGCGCTTTTTCAACAGCGCGTTCATCAGGGTCGACTTGCCGACGTTCGGGATGCCCATGATCATGATGCGCAGCGGCTTGGTCGGCACGCCGCGATGCGGCGCCAGCGACTTGGCCAGATCGGGAATGCGCGCCACTTCGGCCGGCTTCTTGGTCGTCATCGCGTAGGCGGTCACGCCTTCCTGGGCGTTGAAATAGGCGACCCAGGCCTTGGTGGCCTCGGGATCGGCCAGATCGGTCTTGTTCAAGATTTTCAGGCACGGGCGCTGGCGGAACAGGCGCAGCTCGTCGACCAGCGGATTGCAGCTGGCCTGCGGCAGCCGGGCGTCGACCACTTCAATCACCAGGTCGATGTTCTCCATCGTCTCGGCCGCCTTCTTGCGGGCCGCGTTCATATGTCCCGGATACCATTGGATTGCCATGCTGTTGCCTTCAAAATTCTGCGCGTAATCCGCTATTTTACGGGCTTGCGGCGCGGATGGCTGAAAATCCGGCCGCCGGCGCCGTTGAAGCGATCCCCGATTGCGCCGCTTTTCAGTCGAGGTTCTCAGTCCAGCCCGGCCAGCGCGCGCACATGGGCGACCACGCTGCGTCCCAGCGCCGACAGGTTGTAGCCGCCTTCGAGGCAGCTGACGATGCGCCCGCCGGCGTGGCGCCGCGCCACTTCCATCAGTTCACGCGTGATCCACGCGTAGTCCGCCTCGACCAGCGCCATGCCGCCGATGCCGTCCTCGCGGTGGGCGTCGAAGCCGGCCGAGATGAACAGCATCTGCGGCCGGTGCGCGTGCAGCGCCGGCAGCCAGTAGTCGCGCACCAGCTCGCGCACCACGTCGCCCCGCGTGCCGGCCGGCACCGGCAGGTTGACGCTGTGCGCGGTGAGCGGCTCGACTTCGCTGTACGGATAAAACGGGTGCTGATAAAAGCTGGCCATCAGCACCCGCGGGGCGCCGGCGAAGGATTCGGCGGTGCCGTTGCCGTGGTGGACGTCGAAATCGACGATGGCGACGCGCTCGAGGCCGCGCACGTCGAGCGCGTGGCGGGCGGCGATGGCGACATTATTGAACAGGCAAAATCCCATCGGCCTTGAGGGCCGCGCGTGGTGGCCGGGCGGGCGGATCGCGCAAAAGGCGTTGTCGAGCTCGCCTTCGATGACGGCGTCCGTCGCCGCCACCGCCGCGCCGGCCGCGCGCAGCGCCGCGTTCCAGCTGTGCGCGTTGAG
>JACMLV010000910.1 GCA_014379395.1 Burkholderiaceae bacterium | reverse complement strand
GCGACTTATAAAAATAGCGGATTTTTCGCCGAGACAAGGAAAAAACCGCAGCAATACCGAGGTATTGCGAGGATTTTTGACGCGGTATCGGCGGAAAAGACGCATTTTTATGTCGCAAGAAGAGCGCAACACTACACTAGCTGTCGGTAAGTCCGACAGAATCCAAGGTCGGACCGCTGGCGCGTCGCGGGCCGACGCGCCAGCGGTCCGAGCGAACCCGATCAGCCGAAGTGGCAGACGTAGTCGAGCGTTTCGAGCGTCTCGATGTCGAACGACGAGTTGGCGCCGACCGTGAATTGCTGGCCGCCCTCGTAGGTGTTCCATTCGGTGGCGCCGGCCAGGCGCACCTTGCACTTGCCCGACACCAGTTCCATGATCTCCGGCGCGCCGGTGTTGAACGTCAGCGCGGACGGGAAGATCACGCCGATGGTCTTCTTGGTGCCGTCGGCCAGGACGATGCCGTGCGAGACGCATTTGCCGTCGAAATAAATGTTCGATTTCTTGACGACGCTGACATTGTCGAATTGTGTGCTCATGAGACTTGCTTCCTTCTTGGTTGGTGAATTGAATGGGTTCGCTTATTTCGATTCGTCCGGCAGCTCGGCCGCGTTGACTACGCGGTTGCGCCCGCCGCGCTTGGCCGCGTACAGGGCCCGGTCGGCCAGCGCGATCAACTTTTCGACGCCGATGTCGGCCGACGGCACCAGGCTCGCCATGCCGATCGACATCGTGACGACGCCCTTCGGCGCGGCGGCCGGATGCTCCAGATTCAGGTTTTCGAGGTGCTGGCAGCAGGCCCGCGCCACCTTCATGGCGCCGGCGGCGGCGGTGTGCGGCAGGATCACGGCGAACTCCTCGCCGCCGTAGCGCGCGGCCAGGTCGGCCGGGCGCTTCAGGTTCGAGGTCAGCACCGAGGCCACTTTTTTCAGGCACAGATCGCCGCCCTGATGGCCGAAGTTGTCGTTGTAGAGCTTGAAAAAATCGACGTCGCACAGCAGCAGGCTAAGCGGGGTTTGCTCGCGCAGGCCGCGTTGCCATTCGATTTGCATGCTCTGGTCGAAGCGGCGCCGGTTGGCGATGCCGGTCAGGCCGTCGAGGGCGGCCAGCTGTTCGAGCTCGACGTTGGCAGCGGCCAGCTGTTGCTGGCTCTCGCGCAGGAAATGGAAGGCCTGGTTGCGTTGTAGCCGATTGATGTGGGCCGCCGAATGGTAGCGGATGCGCGCGACGAGTTCGATGCGGTCGGGCAGCTTGACCAGATAGTCGTTGGCGCCGACGGCGAAGCTCTGCGCCTTCATCTGGGCGTCCTCCTTGGCCGACAGGACGATGACGGGGATGCAGCACAGGGCCGGATCGGCCTGGTACAGCTTGATCAGGCTCAGGCCGTCGATGGCCGGCATCACCAGGTCCTGCAAGATGACGGTCGGCTGCAACTGGCGCGCCAGCGCCACCGCCTCCAGCGGGTTGGTGGTGTAGTGGAACTCGATGTCGGGCTGGTCGGCCAGCATGCGCCGGATCGCCTCGGCGATGATGGGTTGATCGTCGACCAGCAGGATGCGCATGCGGAACGCGGTCAGGCCGGCCTCCTGGGACGCGAAGGCGGAGATGTCGTCACACATTGGGATTCCTTTGTAAGTTCAGTGGCGAGGTGTGCTCGGACGCGCCGCCGAGCCGGGTGCGGATCCAGGGGCCGATCTCGTCGAGCGGCAGTATCCATTGCGCCGCGTCGAGTTCGGCCGCCGCGCGCGGCATGCCGTACACGGCGCAGCTGGCCTGGTCTTGCGCGAGGCAAGTCTTGCCGGCCCGGCGCAGCGCCAGCAAGCCGGCCGCGCCATCGCGTCCCATGCCGGTCAGCAGCACGCCGAGCGCCGCGCCGGCCCAGTGCCGCGCCACGCACTCGAAAAACACGTCGACCGAGGGCCGGTAGACGTAATCGCGCGGCGCCGCGTCGTAGCGCAGCCGGCAGCGCCGATCCATCACCAGATGGTCGTTGGTGCGGGCCACCAGCACCGCGCCGGCCGACAACGGTTCGCCGTCCTCGATCACGCGCACCGGCATCACCAGCTGGTCGCCGAGCCACTTGGCGAAATGGCCGGCGAAGTCGCGGTCGATGTGCTGCACCACCACGATCGCGCAGCCGGGCGGCGCGCTCCAGCCGGCCAGCACCTTGGCCACCGCGGCCGGGCCGCCGGTGGAG
>JACMLV010000909.1 GCA_014379395.1 Burkholderiaceae bacterium | reverse complement strand
GCGACTTATAAAAATAGCGGATTTTTCGCCGAGACAAGGAAAAAACCGCAGCAATACCGAGGTATTGCGAGGATTTTTGACGCGGTATCGGCGGAAAAGACGCATTTTTATGTCGCAAGAAGAGCGCAACACTACACTAGTGCCAATTTCGCCGCATTGATTTGTCAGCGAACCACAATCGGCACCAAAATTTCCCAACGGAGGCTCGGAAACCCGCATGGATGCTGGGCGTTTTTTCGCTTCCGATGGAAAATTCAAACCCGCAAACCCTGTATCCGTGCGGTTGGAATGCTGCCCCACCCACTCATCTGATCACCCATCCCTAATTCGGAAAACTAATCGTATAGCCACCGATATCGAGATTGCGACCGGAACTCGTCGCCGTCAGGGATGTAAGCGGTTTTTTACAACCAACGTCGAGCAGCATCAGGAATTCAGCCGACGTCGCCGACGTCCGGGTAAAAGCGCCGTGGTCTTCAATCTTGCCGGCTTGGGCGGCGGGCCCGGTCCATTTTTTAAACTGCGTGCCGGGGGTCAGGGATTTGATGCACAGGCTGCGGTCGATGTTATTGATCCTGACAGCGTCGATGGCTTCGACAACCATCACTGACGGCGCATGCACGTTCCATTCGAAGACATGCGGCAGCGGCGCGGCCAGCTTGTCGCGCACCACGATGAGATCGAGCGCGCGCAGGTACCAGATTTGCCGAACCGCCGAGCTGAGAACGCCAGGGTAGGCCGCCGTCGCGTCACCGGAAGTATAGTCAAGCGGCGGGTTGATCAAAGAAGCAAAAGCGGTCACCTTGCCGTTCCAGCTCAGGGCCGAGCCGGGGCCGTCGACCTTCTGCCCCACGCCGCCATCATAGGTGATGGCATTGTGCGACTTGGTCTGATGGTACCAGTTGCGCCACAAGGGCGAGCCATACCAGTCTGAGTAACCGGCTTCGATCAGCAGCCGCCGGCCGCCGCTGTTGACGACCAGGCTGTTCTGGTCGCCGTGGCTGTGGCTGTACGAACCGTAGGGGCTGGACTTGAAATAGACCGAGGTGCGCGCGAGGTCGGCGATATTGCTGTGCATGGCAACCCAGCCGATGCTCGGATACAGCGCGGCGTTGGGCGGTTGCTGAATCGTGCTCACGGTTTTCACCGGCAACGGCCAGGGCGCTTCGAGTTCGCGCAGGATATCTTCGGTGCCGTACATATTGCGCACATACCAGAGCGCGGTCGGGGTCGCGAAACGCGACGCGAACGCTTTCAGGGTCGGCACATCGGCGCTCACTTCATGCTGGTCGCCGAACACATGGCTTGGCGTGCCGGGCGGCACAAAATGCGTCAGATATTGCAGGAAGCCGTTCGCCCATGGCTTGGTGAATAGATTGACGCCGCTGACAGCCGCCAGTGGTTGCCAGATCTGCAAGGCGGTGTCGGCGGTGTACTGGGCATAGGCGGTGCCATCGGAAAAGCCGCCCTCGGCACCGCTCCAGACGGAGACCGAATTGGCATAGGCCCGGAACGCGTAATCGAACCAGCCGCTGGCAGCGGGGATATCGCCCAGCGCCAGGGCGGAAATGAGGGTCAGCATGCCCAGATTGGTGGCGCCGTGGGAATCGAACGGATACTGGTCGAGCCGGCCGTTGCTGCCGACAATATCATTATAGAAATCCGTGGAGCGGGCCGCGACCGAGGCCAGCCAGGGAGCGCGCGCGGCCGGCGCCAAGTCGGCGCCGAGGAAATCGACGGCCTTGATCAGGGTCAGCGCGATCTGGCGCGAACCCTGGTCTTGATTGGTAAAACTGGTCGGGCCGGTCGGGCTGAGCGCCGCCAGCTGATTGCCGCGGGTCACGGCCTCATTGAAGAAGCGCCGGTCCCCGGTCAGGCGCCACAGCAGCGCGGCCGCTTCCAGCTGGCGTCCGGCGTCATTGATGGCCCAACGAATGGCGGTCAGCTGGGCCGAGTACGCCGTGGTCATGGTGCCGCTGTAGACCAGGGGCCAGTTGGCGTCGCTGAACACCGGCAGCGTGGTGGCCTTGGTTAACACGTCAATGCTCAGGCGCGAGAGCAGTGGCCCGCGCTCGGCGTTCATGGCGGCGCTCCAGTATTTCTGGGCAACAATTTCGGGCGTCAATCCACGCGGCCGCGCCCGGCTCAGGATGTGCTGGCGCAAGGTCGCGTTGTCGGGCACCAGGAATGGCCGGGAGACCGTGGCGTCGATGTAGAAGTCGCGCGGGCTAGACCATTCCAGGGTGGTCGAAGGACGCACCCGCCACGTGTAATGGCCGGAGTTCAATCCCGCGCTTGGCAAAAACCAGTTGCGGGTCGAGGTAAACGTCTGAGTTGTCGCGCCTTGCACTTCCAGCACGTAGGAGGCGGGATTGGTCGAGTGGCGCGACCAGGAGAAGCCGGGCGGATTCTGGGGCTGGATGCGGCCATCGGCCGGCAGGGCATGCACAACGGTCGGGTCGGAACTGCCGGCCCAGTCCGCATAACTGGGACAGGATACGGTGCAGGCCAGCAGCAGCAGGCCACGGAGAATGGAAGCAGATAGCAAGTTCATGAGACGCCTAAAAAATCAACTAAGATGGATAAGGGTCGCTGCACCGCTTCTTACTGAGCACACTCCATGACACGACGCGCTAAAGCAACTGGCACGGGTGCGGACTGTTGGCAAGTAGGCACTAAAATTGCCTGCCGGCCGGTTTTTATGCAAGGCAATAAATTATACGCCCCCAACAAGATTCCAAGCAGAAAAACTTGACATTGCACTTGGTTAATGTTATGAAATTTCCAGTTGGCGGAGCAACATTCAAAGGAAGCCACCATCGCCCTAGCGACGCTCCCACCCTTCCCGACTCGCCATTCCCAAAAATAGGATTTTCAATGCATCAATCTCACTCCTGGGATTGATGCAATTCTCAATTCGCCAAGGCCGGGCCGCCGCCCCCCCCCCCTACGCTCGTGTTCGCTTGCGAAGCGCCGATGCAACATTGTTTATTGCTCTACTGGCATGTAAGTTGCTGTATTGCACATCATGGCGAGGCAAACATCCGCCTCGCACCAACCAAGCCATGCCGCCGCCCGAACAAATGAAGGGGCTGCGCCGCTGACCCGCGCCGATTTTTTAATAATTATTGACTTAGAAAAAATAGATGAACAAGCATACACAGCGGCATCGGCCGCCACCTCCCCCATCGGACGCGCCAATTCCAGGGTTATCGGCCTGAGGCCGGCATTCGACACACAACAGGGGAAAACATGAACATCAAAACACGCTTGATCGGTTACGGTTTCGCCAGCCTGGCCTTTCTGCTGGCGCTGGGCGCTTGCGGCATCTGGGCGGTCCAAAAACTGGTCGACGGCGCGCAGCTGAGCGCCGTCGGCACCACCGCGATGCACCGCCAGATGGGCGCCGACATGATGCACGACGCCCTGCGCGGCGACGTCCTCTCCGCGGCGCTGGCGGCCCATATGCAACAAGCCGGACAGCGCGCCGACATCGAGGCCGCGCTGGCCGAGCACACCAAATCGTTCCAGGACAACATCAAGGAACTGACCGAGCTGCAACTCGACAAGGACATCGTGGCCGCCGTCGGCACCGCCCGTCCGCTGATGGACGCCTACATCAAGGACAGCCAGTCCATGCTCGCGCTGGCGTTCGACAACCCGGCCGACTTCGAAGTCCAGTTTCCGCGCTTTATGGAATCTTTCGGCAAGCTAGAAAAAGCCATGGCCGCGCTGAGCGAATTGATCGAAAAGGAAACCGGCGAAACCCGCGCGGCGGCCGCGCAAAACTCGGCCTTCTCGCAAAAGCTGATGACCTCGGTGCTGGTGGTGGCCGCGCTGAGCCTGGCCGCCCTGTCGCTGACGATCGCCTCGAGCATCCTGCGCAGCATCCGCCAGGTGCTGGCCGCCGTCGACAACCTCAATTCCGGGGAAAGCGACCTGGGCCAGCGCCTGCCCGTCTTCAACGACGAGTTCGCGCGGCTGGGCAAGGGCTTGAACGAGTTCATCGCCCACCTCGAGAACATCGTCGCCCAAGTGCGCTCCGGCACCGAAACCATCGCCAGCGCGTCGAGCCAGATCGCCAGCGGCAACCTCGACCTGTCGGCGCGCACCGAGCAGCAGGCCGCCTCGCTGCAGGAAACCGCCGCCTCGATGGAACAACTGACCTCGACCGTTCGCAACAACACCGAGAACGCGAACCAGGCCAACCAACTCGCCGTGAGCGCGGCCGACATCGCCTCCAAGGGCGGAGAAATCGTCTCGCAGGTGGTCGACACCATGAACTCGATCAGCGCCTCGTCGCGCAAGATCGCCGACATCATCAGCGTCATCGACGGCATCGCCTTCCAGACCAACATCCTGGCCCTGAACGCGGCGGTCGAGGCGGCCCGCGCCGGCGAACAGGGACGCGGCTTCGCCGTCGTCGCCAGCGAGGTGCGCAACCTGGCGCAGCGCTCGGCGGCCGCGGCCAAGGAGATCAAGTCCCTGATCGACGATTCGGTCGGCGAAGTCGAAGCCGGCGGCGCGCTGGTCAACCGGGCCGGCAGCACGATGGAGGAGATCGTCACCAGCGTGCAGCGCGTGACCGACATCATGGGCGAGATCAGCGTCGCCAGCCAGGAGCAGGAAGCCGGCATCAAGCAGGTCAACACCGCGATCGGCCAGATGGACGACGTCACCCAGCAAAACGCGGCGCTGGTCGAGCAAGCGGCGGCGGCCGCCAGCGCGATGCACGAGCACGCGACGCAACTGGCGGAGGTGGTCAGCGTGTTCAAGCTCAGCGGATCGGCGGCGCAACGCAGCGCGCCCGTCCTGGCGGCACGGCCGGACATGCTGCGCCTGGCCGCCTGATATCGCCCCCCCCCGGGACTCCGGCTACGCGCGCGCAAGCTGCGCTAAAAAATGAATGCCCCGATTTTTCGGGGCATTTTTCATGGCTTGATTTAAGCTACGATTCCTTCAATGTACAATCGATTTGTACCATCAGGCGCACAAGTCTTGCATTCCAAGCCCCCTCAAGAAGCCAACAACGACGGAGTGAAAAATGAGAATCATCAATTTTTCCGATGCTCGCAATAGCCTGCGATCAGTTATCGACCAGGTCGTAGAGGACGCCGATGTGACCGTCATTGCGCGTCGCGATGCGCCTGACGCGGTCATCATGTCCTTTGACCATTACAGCAGCCTCATGGAAACGGTCCGCTTACTGAGTTCGCCGGCCAACGCCGCCCACTTGGCCAAATCGATTGCCCAGTTGCGCTCCGGTCAATCGAAACATCGGGAACTGGTTTCAGTTAGCCACGCTGAAGATGCTGTCGGGGACGTTGTCGCGGACGACATACATGCGAAACCTGAAATTCACCGATGAAGCCTGGAGTGACTACATCTACTGGCAGACGCAAGATAAGAAGACGCTAAAAAGGATCAACGATTTAATCAAGGCGAGCCAGCGAACGCCATTCGAAGGCATCGGCAAACCCGAAGCATTGAAGGAAAATTTGTCGGGATTCTGGTCGCGCCGCATCGACGAAACCAACCGGCTGATCTACCGCGTCGAGGACGATGAAATTTCGATCATTTCTTGCCGCTACCATTACTAAAACGCCCCGATTTTTTCGGGGCGTTTTTCATGCGACGACAACTTAGGCGATTTATTCGAACTGGCGCTTGAACGCCTCGAACTGGGACGCCAGGCCATCAAAATCGCGGCGCAGCTGGATCACTTCCTGTTCCAGCTGGGCGACCCGGCCGCCCGACTGGTGCCCGCTGACCGAGCCGGAAAAACCGGACGCGGTCTCCTGCCGCGCCAGCGCCTCCTCGCCCGAGAGCAAATGGCCGTAGCGCGGCTCCTTGGCGCCGGGCGCGACATTCAGGCGCGCCACCAGCGGCGGGTATTTGTCGATCAGAAATTGCAGGCAGGTCTCGACCTCGGCCACCGAGGCGAACTCGTGCAGGCGTCCGCTGCGGCTGCGCACCTCGCCCGCCGTTTGCAGGCCGCGCAGCATCAGGATCGTCAGCACCGCCAGCTTGTCCTGCTCGAGCGACCATTTGATGCGCATCCGGTGTTCGTACTTGACCACGCGCGCGCCGGCCTGGGTCACGCCGCTGACGAATTTGCGCTGCATCAGGCGCTGCAGCACGTCGTAGACGGTTTCCTCCGAGATCGACATGACCGGATCGCGGCTCGACAGTTGGTTGCAGCCGTTGGTGATCGCGTTCAGCGACAACGGGTAGTTGTCGGGCGTGAGCGCCTCCTTTTCGGCCAGCACGGCCAGGACCCGGATTTCGAACGGGTCGAGCAGCGCGGCGCCGTCGGTGCCCGCTGGATTGGTTTCTGCATTCATGCGCTCTCCTTAGTCCACAAGTTTGTTCAATTTGGCCGAGTCGATCTTGTCGCAGTCCGCCACCTTGCAGCAGTCGATCCCGGCCGCGTTCATGGCCGCGATGATGCGCTCGGTCTGGCGCTCCTGCGCCGCCGCGTGGTTGATCAGGCCGTGCAGCGCTTTTGAGAGCGGATCGTCGCCGTTCGGTGTGACGCCATAGGCGGCGAACAGGTTCGCGCTGCGCTCGTCGGTGTCCTGGCGGCTGCTCTTTTCGATGATGTGGGCCGGGTTGCCGACCGCCGTCGCCTGCGGCGGCACCGGTTTGAGCAGCACCGCGTTGGAGCCGACCTTGGCGTAGTCGCCGACCGTGAAGCTGCCCAGCACCTTGGCGCCGGCGCCGATGATGACGCCGCGCCCCAGCGTCGGGTGGCGCTTGTGGCCGCTGTGCAGCGAGGTGCCGCCCAGCGTCACGCCCTGATAGATGGTGCAGTCGTCGCCCACTTCGGCCGTCTCGCCGATGACGACGCCGAAGCCGTGGTCGATGAAGACGCGCCGGCCGATCGTCGCGCCGGGATGGATCTCGATGCCGGTGATGATGCGCGCCAGGTAGGAGATGAAGCGGCCGAACCACTTCAGGCCGGGCCACGTCAGGCCGTTGCGCCAGCACCAGTTTGCCCAGCGGTGCATGACGATCGCTTGCAGACCCGGGTAGCAGGTCAGCACTTCCCAGCCGTTGCGGGCCGCGGGGTCACGTTCGATGATGCTGTTGATATCGTCGCGCAGGTTGTCGAACATAAACGAGGAATGGGTGGTGAAAAGATGATGGTAGCCGATACCGCGACATGCCACCGGCGCCGCCTTTCGGCGGCCCGGGGCACGGGGGGGGGAACTAGTGTAGTGTTGCGCGCTGATTGCGACTGATAAAAATAGCGGATTTTTCGTCGAGACAAGGAAAAAACCGCAGCAATACCGAGGTATTGCGAGGATTTTTGACGCAGTATCGGCGGAAAAGACGCATTTTTATGTCGCAAGAGGAGCGCAGCACTACACTAGGCCTCTTTGGCCAGGCGCTGGCGGCGCGCCTCGTACAGACAGACGCCGGCGGCGACTGAGACGTTCAGGCTTTCGACCGAGCCGAACATCGGAATGCTGACCAGCATGTCGCAGGTCTCGCGCGTCAGGCGGCGCATGCCCTCGCCCTCGGCGCCCATCACCAGCGCGGTCGGGCCGGCCAGGTCGGCCTCGTACAGGCCCTTGTCGCCGTCGTCGGACATGCCGATCAGCCAGATGTCGCGCTCTTTCAATTCGCGCATGGTGCGCGCCAGGTTGGTCACCGTGATGTAGGGAACCGTCTCGGCCGCGCCGCTGGCGACCTTGGCGACGGTGGCGTTCAAGCCCACCGCGCGGTCCTTCGGCACGATCACCGCGTGCGCGCCGACGCCGTCGGCCACGCGCAGGCAGGCGCCCAGGTTGTGCGGATCGGTGATGCCGTCGAGCACCAGCAGCAGCGGCGGGCCTTCGATGGCGTCGAGCAGTTCGTCCAAGTTGCGCGCCAGCGCCAGTTGCGAGGCGAAGGCGATCACGCCCTGGTGGCGGCGGGTGCCGACGATCTTGTCGAGGCGCGCCGAATCGACCGGCATCACGCGCACGCCGGCCGTCTTGGCGGCGGCGACCATGTCCTGCATGCGGCGGTCGACCCGGCTGGCGTCGACAAAGATCTCTTCCACCGACGAGGCCTCGTGACGCAGCCGCGAGGTCACCGCGTGGAACCCGAAAATCATTTTATTCTTCATGTGTTATCGCTTCTTCTTGCTTGATTTTGAAACAGCTTTCGCTGGCGCCGCGGCGGCGCCGGATTTGCCGCGCCGGGATGGCCGGCTGGCGTTATCGCCCGCCTTCGGCTGGTGGTGCGAGGCCTTCGGCGCCGGCTTGACCATCGTTTGCTCGGCCGCGCCGTTGCGGCCACCGCCGCCGCCCTTGCCGCTGCGCGCCTTCGGCACGATCGGCTCCTCGCCCTCCTCCGCCACCATGCGCAGGTCGATCTTGCGCGCTTCCAGGTCGACGCGGGCGACCTGCACGGTGACGCGGTCGGTCAGCTGGTAGCGCTTGCCGCTGCGCTCGCCGCGCAATTCATGGCGCGCGTCGTCGTACTGGAAGTAGTCGGTGCCCAGTTCGGTCACGTGCACCAGGCCCTCGACGAACAGCTGGTCGAGCTGGACGAAGATGCCGAAGGTGGTCACGCCGGTGATCATGCCGGTGAACTCCTCGCCCAGCTTGTCTTGCATGAAGTAGCACTTGAGCCAGGCTTCGACGTCGCGCGAGGCCTCGTCGGCGCGCCGCTCGTTGGCCGAGCAGTGCACGCCGAGCGCGTCCCAGATGGTCATGTCGGCCACTTGCTTCTGCTTGCCCTCGGCCTTGTCCTTGACCTGCTGCTTGCGCGTCGCGTTCGACACGTTGGTGTTCAGGACGCTCGTTTCCTTCAGCTTCGGCTCGTAGCGCTTGCCGGCCAGGATGGCCTTGATGGCGCGGTGCGTCAGCAGGTCCGGATAACGCCGGATCGGGCTGGTGAAGTGGGCGTAGGCCTCGTAGGCCAGGCCGAAGTGGCCGATGTTGTCCGGGCTGTAGACCGCCTGCTGCATCGAGCGCAGCAGCATGGTTTGCAACAGCGCGGCGTCGGGGCGCTCCTTGACCTTCTTCATCAGCTCGGCGTAGTCCGAGGCGGCCGGCTTGTCGCCGCCGCCCAGGTTCAGGCCGACCTGCTTGAGGAAGGTGCGCACCTGGTTCAGCTTTTCCGTGGTCGGGCTGGCGTGGATGCGGTAGGTGCCCGGATGCTTGTTGCGCAGCAGCAGGTCGGCGGCGCACACGTTGGCCGCCAGCATGCACTCCTCGATCACCTTGTGGGCGTCGTTGCGGGTGCGCGGGATGATCTTCTCGATCTTGCCCATCGGATTGCAGACGATGTAGGTCTCGGTGGTCTCGAAGTCGATCGCGCCGCGCTCGGTGCGCGCCTTGAGCAGCGCCTGATACACCGCGTACAGGTTGAGCAGGTGCGGCACGATGTCCTGGCGGCGCGCCGCCTCCGGCCCCTTGGTGTTGCCGAGGATGTCAGCCACCTCGTTGTAGGTCAGGCGCGCGGCCGAATGGATCACGGCCGGATAGAACTGGTAGGCCTTGATCTCGCCGCCGGCGGTGACGACCGCGTCGCACACCAGGGTCAGGCGGTCGACGGCCGGGTTCAGCGAGCACAGGCCGTTGGACAACTTCTCGGGCAGCATCGGAATCACGCGGCGCGGGAAATACACCGAGGTGCTGCGTTCGAGCGCGTCGACGTCGAGCGCGTCGTTCGGCTTCACGTAATGGCTGACGTCGGCGATCGCGACGATCAGGCGGTAGTAGTTGGCGCGGCCGACCTTGACCGGCTCGCAGTAAACCGCGTCGTCGAAGTCGCGCGCGTCCTCGCCGTCGATGGTGACCATCGGCACGTCGCGCAGGTCGACCCGGTCGCCCAAGTCGGCTTCGCGCACCTCGTCGGGCAGCTTGGCGGCCTGCTTCAGCGCGTTGGCCGAGAAGATGTGCGGCACATTGAACTTGCGCACCGCGATTTCGATCTCCATGCCGGGGTCGTCCAGTTCGCCGAGCACCTCGACGATGCGGCCGACCGGCTGCTTGAAGCGGGCCGGCTGCTCGGTCAGCTCGACGCTGACGATCTGGCCGGCCTTGGCCTTGCCGGGCGAACCGGCGAGCAGGATGTCCTGGCCGATGCGCTGGTCTTCCGGCGCGACGACCCAGGTGCCGTTGTCGTTGATCAGGCGGCCGATGATGTGGCTGTTGGCGCGCTCGACGACTTCGACGATGGTGCCTTCCGGACGGCCGCGGCGGTCGACCCCGACCACCTTGGCCAGGACCTTGTCACCATGCAGCACTTTCTGCATTTCCTTTTCAGGCAGGAACAGATCGTCGCCCGCCTGGTCCGGAATGACGAAGCCGAAGCCGTCGCGATGACTGCTGACGCGCCCGGCGATGAAGCCGCTCTGGTCGGCCAGCGCGTAGGCGCCGCTCTTATCGGATTTGATTTGGCCGTCGCGCTCCATTGCGCGCAGGCGGCGCAATAAAACGTCCATCGACTCGGCATGCACGTCGAGCGATTGCGCCAGAGAGTGCGGATCAAGCGCCGCTTTGACGCTACGGAAGATGCCGAGGATTTCCTCCCGGCTGGGGATGGTGTGGGTATGTTGGCTCAAAAGTATTTCTATAGTTATTATTAACAGTGATTACAAATTAAGTATTAACTCGCTAATCCGAACCGTCAATATTGACACGATGAGAGGCGTAGTGTACCGGACAGGGACGCAGTTTGCCTAACGCCGGGGGGTTAAAAAAATTCCGTGGAGGGTCTTTGACATCCTGGGATATTGCTCTATAATTCGGTCTCTCGCAGCGACGAGCTTGAAAAAGCAAGTCGAAACGGGAAAGCGGTAACAGAGTGGATGTGCAGCATGGAACGAAAGTTCATCTGGCGCAAAACTCTTCAAGTCGCTATAATAGCAGAAGTTGTTGCAGTAACAGTGCCCACGTGGCGGAATTGGTAGACGCGCATGGTTCAGGTCCATGTGCCGTAAGGTGTGGGGGTTCGAGTCCCTCCGTGGGCACCATCTACCGAATACGCAAAAAACGCCGCAAGCTTTAATTAGCTTGCGGCGTTTTTTCTTTTCCGGGCCGATATTATCTGCCGAGCACGCCGCCATCGCAGTCTGTGCGATTCCCAATTCCCCGCGGCGGCGGCGCGCGCCATTCCACGCACTGCCGGCCACCTTCTTGCCATAACGTCACGACCCCGCTTTCGATATTCCTGCGCGCGGCGCACCCGCCTCCCCGTCCGCCGGCATTACATAATCGCCATTGAATAAAAAATCGCAATTGGCTATTGACCGATGAGATAGCTTCCCGTAAGATTCGGGCCTCTGTTGCAAGACACACTGAGTAACAGAGGGCAGCAAAGAGCAGTACCAGTGCCCACGTGGCGGAATTGGTAGACGCGCATGGTTCAGGTCCATGTGCCGTAAAGGTGTGGGGGTTCGAGTCCCTCCGTGGGCACCATCTACCGGATAAGCAGTAAAAGAAACGCCGTCAACTCTTAATCGGGTTGACGGCGTTTTTTATTGGGCAAAAAGATAGCCGTTGCGCAAAAGAGGCAATTGTTAAATAATGGAACGCAGCTCATACCGGCCCTATCCCGCCGCCGGGATAATTGCGCAGATCCGCCGTTCCCATTTCAATGAGGAGATCCAATGTTTACCAATCCCGAACAATTCGCATCCGCCACCAAAGCCCTGTTTGAATTCCAGCTCGAGACCTTTAACACACTCACCAATAAAGCGGTGCAAGGCGTCGAGCAAGTGGTCGCATTGAATATGGCAACGGCCAAGTCCGGCGTCGAAGATACGCTGGCCACCGGCAAGGAGATCAGCCAGGCCAAAGATCCAAAGGCCGCGCTCGACCTGGCGCAGGCGAAAGTGCAGACCGGCGTGGCCGGCAGCGCCGCCTATAACCAGCAACTGGCCGACATCATCAAGGACATCCAGACCGAATTCACCGCCGCCGCCGACGCCCACATGGCCGAAGCGAAAAGCAATCTGAGCGCGCTGATCTACGACGTCACCAAGAACGTGCGTCCGGGTTCGGAAAACGCCGTCTCCATCGTCAAGACCGCGATCGACAACGCCTTCAACGGCTACGAGCAAGTGACCAAGGCCACGCGCCAGGCGGTGCAAGTGCTGGAATCGCAAATCGCCAAGGCCGCCGAGCAAGTCAACCAGGCACCGGCCAAAGCTACCAAAGCCAAGAAATAACTTAGCCTGCCCGTACAAAACGGACCGCTCGCCGCGGTCCGTTTTGCATTCCGGGTCCGCCCGGCGCTGTGGCCGCGGCCGCGCGCCCGCTTGAATTATCTGGGCAAGGCTGGGGTAACGCGATAAACTGTATATAAACACAGTTATCCGCCGCCGCGCGCACCATGCTCAAAGTCCTCGACAATCCCCTGTACTACCTGGAAAACTTCGAGCGCGTGCTCGACTGGATCGGCACGCGCTACGCCGATCTGCTCACGCCCGCCGAGGCCGACTTCATCGCCCGCTTCGCGCCGCTGCCGCAAGCCTCGCGCGCGCTGCTGGTGCGGATGGTGATGCGCAAGGGTTGCCGCTTCCGGGCCAGCAAGCTCGTCTACGCGGAGATCGGCGACCCGCGCGCGGCGGCGGCGCCGCTGCTCGCGTTGGGCTGGATCGAGAGCGATCCGCTGCTGTCGCTGGAACAATTGTTCGACCTGCTGCACAAGAGCGAGATCGGCGCCCTGTTCCAGCTGTCGCTGCACGGCAAGGGCGCGCGCAAGGCCGAACAACTGGCGGCGCTGCAGCCGCAGTATCCGGCCGCGCTGCCCTTTTCAAGCTGGCACGCGGAATCGGGCGACCAGGTCTATCACATCCTGAGCAAAGCGCTGTGCGAGCGCCTGCGCCTGATTTTCTTTGGCAACTTCCGCCAGGACTGGTCCGAGTTCGTGCTCTCCGACCTGGGCGTCTACCAATATGAAAAGGTCGAATTTTCCGCCGCCTCGCGCGGCTTTCGCAGCCGGCGCGACATCGACGACTACCTCGCCTTGCAGCGCTGCCGCGAACGCTTTCACGCGCAGGAGCCGGCGGCCGACGTGCTGCGCGAACTGAGTCTGGCCGCCAGCGACAACGACTGGCTCGCCAGCCGGCGCGACAAGCTGCGCTTCCAGATCGCCCAGGAACTGGAACGCCGCGCCGACTGGGACGGCGCGCTGGCGATCTACGCCGACTGCGCCTATCCGGGCGCGCGGGCGCGCGCGATCCGGGTGCTGGAAAAGAGCGCGCGCCACGGCGAAGCCCACGCGCTATTGCTGGATGCCCAGGCGGCGCCGGAGAGCGAGGCCGAGCGCCAGCAATTGCTGCGCATCGCGCCTCGATTACGGCGCCGGCTCGGCCATCCGAAGCTCGCGCCCCCGCCCGCCGCCGCCTCGCGCGAAATCGACTTGCGCCTGCCGCCGCCGTACCCGCCCTGCTGCGTCGAGGCGGCCGTGCGCGACCATCTGGCGCGGCCCGAGGCGCCGGTCTATTACGTCGAGAACACGCTGATCAACTCGCTGTTCGGGCTGCTGTGCTGGAACGTCATCTTCAAGCCGATCCCGGGCGCCTTCTTCCACCCGTTCCACCGCGGCCCGGCCGATTTATATAGCGCCGACTTCCAGCAGCGCCGCGCGGCCGACTTCGCCGCCTGCCTGGCCGAGTTCGACTCGGGGCAATACCGGCGCACCATCGCGCGCAACTACGCGGCCAAGAGCGGGATTCAATCGCCGTTCGTCGCCTGGGACGTGCTCGACGAAACCTTGCTGGCCCTGGCGCTCGACTGCATCCCGGCGCCGCATCTGAAGAAATGGTGCGAGCGCATCCTGCAAGACATCCAGGCCAACCGCAGCGGCTTTCCCGACCTGATCCAGTTCTGGCCGGCCGAGCGGCGCTACGACATGATCGAAGTGAAGGGGCCGGGCGACCGCCTGCAAGACAGCCAAAAGCGCTGGATCGCCTACTGCGCCGAGCACGGCATGCCGGTCGCCGTCTGCTACCTGCAATGGGACGCGGACCCGGCATGAGCGACGCGCGCTATACCGTGGCGGTGCGGGCGCTGTGCGAATTCAGCGCGCGCGAGGGCGATCTCGACCTGCGCTATTTTCCGTCGCCGTCGGCGCAGGAAGGCGTCGCCGGGCACGCCCAGGTGACGGCGCGGCGCGGCGCCGGCTATCAGCGCGAAGTGAGCCTGGAGGGCGAGTTCGGCGCGCTGCGTGTGCGCGGCCGCGCCGACGGCTACGATCCGGAGCGGCGCCAGCTCGAAGAAATCAAGACCCATCGCGGCGACTTGGACGCCCTGCCCGCCAACGCGCGCCAGCTGCACTGGGCGCAGCTGAAAATCTACGGCCATCTGCTGTGCCGGAAACTGGAACTGGCCGAGCTGCGCCTGGCGCTGGTGTATTTCGACATCGACAGCCGGCAGGAAACGGTGCTGCACGAGGACGCCGACGCCGATGCGCTGCGCCAGTTTTTCGATCTGCAATGCGCGCGCTTTCTGGCATGGGCGGAGCAGGAAATGGCGCAGCGCGCCGAGCGCGACGCGCAGCTGGCGGCGCTGCCCTTCCCGCATCCCGCCTTCCGGCCCGGCCAGCGCGAACTGGCCGAGGCGATGTACAAATCCGCCAGCCGCGGCTGCGGGTTGCTGGCGCAGGCGCCGACCGGCATCGGCAAGACGGTCGGCAGCCTGTTCCCACTGCTCAAGGCAAGCGCCAGGCACGGCATCGACAAGGTGTTTTTCCTGACCGCCAAGACGCCCGGCCGCCAGCTCGCGCTCGACGCCTGCGCGCTGATTCGCTCCAGCGCGCCGGCCCTGCCGCTGCGCGTGCTGGAACTGGAAGCGAAAAGCAGCGCCTGCGAACATCCCGACAAGGCTTGCCACGGCGCCTCCTGCCCACTGGCGCGCGGCTTCTACGACCGCTTGCCCGCTGCGCGCGCGGCCGCCTCCAGCCTGGCGCTGCTGGACCAGACCACCTTGCGCACGGTGGCACTGGCGCACCAGGTCTGCCCCTACTACCTGG
>JACMLV010000908.1 GCA_014379395.1 Burkholderiaceae bacterium | reverse complement strand
GGCGGGAAGGTCGGATACGTCGCCACCGGGCCGGCGAGCGGCAGGCGCGACACCAGCGCCACGCTGGGCGTCAAGCGCTCGGCGGCCGGATCGGGGTCGAAGCCCACCTGCAGCGCGTCGCGATAGCGCTCGGTGCGCGCGAGCACGTCGCGCAGGCTGGCCTGGGAGAAGATCTCCTGGAAACCGATCAGGTCGGCGTCCAGCAGGTCGATCTGGCGCGCCGTCCAGTTCGCCTTGGCCTCGTATTCCTCGGCCGTCAGCGGCGCCAGGTTGTCGTACAATTTCGCGCCCGCGGGGGCGAGGTTGCAAACATTAAAGGTGGCAAGGCGGATTTCTTGCTGCATAATTCGACACTCCAGATTGAACGGACAGCGTATCACGCATGGCTAAGAAAGAGCATATTTCCGAGACCCCGGCAACGCAGATGCTGCGCAAGCACGCCGTGGTCTTTTCCGAGCATCCCTACGCCTACGAGGAGCACGGCGGCACCGAGGTTTCCGCGCGCGAACTGGGGGTCGACGAGCACGCCGTCGTCAAGACCCTGGTCATGCAGGACGAGGCGGCCAAGCCCTTGATCGTGCTGATGCACGGCGACTGCAAGGTCTCGACCAAGAACCTGGCGCGCGCCATCGGCTGCAAGTCGGTCGAGCCGTGCAAGCCCGAGGTGGCGCAGCGCCATTCCGGCTACATGGTCGGCGGCACCTCGCCGTTCGGCACCAAGAAGGCGATGCCTTTGTACGTCGAACAGGGCATCTTGCAGCTCGAAAAATCTATATCAACGGCGGCCGGCGCGGCTACCTGGTCGGGCTGGCGCCGCAGGTGCTGCTCGAGCTGCTCAAGGCCAAGCCGGTGCAGTGCGCGCTGGCCGATTGATCCGACCGGAACACTCGGTCACCGGCGCCGCGCCTTGGTGTATATTCTCCGGCCCCGGCGCGCGGCGCCGGCACCAAATTTAGAGGGAAAACGATGAACACAGTATTACTGACGCTGGCCGCCTACCTGATCGGCTCGGTCTCCTTCGCCGTCGTGACGAGCAAGCTGTTCGGCCTGGCCGATCCGCGCACCTACGGCTCGAAAAACCCCGGCGCGACCAACGTCCTGCGCAGCGGCAACAAGGCGGCCGCCATCCTGACCCTGGCCGGCGACGCCTTCAAGGGCTGGCTGGCGGTGTGGCTGGCCGACCATTACGCGCAGCAGCTCGGCGTGGGCGAGCTGGCCGTCGCGCTGGTGGCCATCGCCGTCTTCCTCGGCCACCTGTGGCCGGTGTTCTTCCGCTTCGTCGGCGGCAAGGGCGTGGCCACCGCCGTCGGCGTGCTGCTCGGGCTCGATCCGTGGCTCGGGCTGGCCTGCCTGGCGACCTGGCTGGCGGTCGCGTTCGTTTCGCGCTACTCGTCGCTGGCGGCGCTGGTGGCGGCCGGGCTTGCGCCGCTCTACTACGGCCTGCTGTTCGGCGTCGACGCCAAGCTGCTGGCGGTGGTCGTCATGAGCGCGCTGCTGGTGTATCGCCACAACCAGAACATCGCCAAACTGTTGGCCGGCAAGGAAAGCCGGATCGGCGGCAAGGGCAAGCCGGCGGCCAACGACCCGTCCATCCACCCGCATCCGGATCATCATCCTGCCAAGGGCCACGCCAAGCATCCCGGCAAGAAAAAGTAAGCTCGCCGAATCAGTCGGGCGGCGGCCGCGCAGACCGCGCCCGCCGTTCCGGCTTCCCCGCACCACGCGCGACCTCCCCGCGCCAATCCCTCCAAACATCCCGCTGCACCGCGACATCGCCACGCCCCTCCCGGCGTGTTGCGGCGATTGTGCTGGACTGCGCGCGCCAGACTCGGCAATACTCACCCGTCATCGCTTCGACCTCCGCCGCCCGCCGGCAACCGTTGTTCAGAAGGAGAATGCATGGATCTGCGCCTCGCTTTGTTCGATCTCGCCGCGCGCCACAAGCTCGACGCGCGCGCCGCCGACAGCCTCGAACAACTGGCCGCGTTCGAGCGCCAACCGGCCAATTTAGCGTGGTGGCTGCCGCGCGCAATCGCGGTGCTGGCCGCCGCGCTGGGCGGCCTGGGCATCATCTTCTGGATCGCCGCCAACTGGGAAACCCTCGGCCGCTTCGGCCGTTTCGCCTTGTTGCAGGGCTTTTTTCTGGCGGCCTGCCTGGGCGCCTTGTCGCGTCCGGCCGCGCGCGCGCCGCTGGCGCTGGCCGCGCTGCTGACCATCGGCGGCCTGTTCGCCTATTTCGGCCAGACCTACCAGACCGGCGCCGATCCGTGGCAGTTGTTCGCGCTGTGGGCGGCGCTGTCCTTGCCGCTGTGCCTGAGCGCCCGCAGCGACATCCTGTGGACGCCGTGGGCGATGGTGGCGCTGAGCGCGGTGTCGCTGTGGCTGTTCGCCCAGGCCGGCCACCGCTGGCGCGTCGAGCCGCGCGACCTGGCCGTGCACGCCACCGCCATGCTCC